>CAMDPJ010000053.1 GCA_945903925.1 Chryseobacterium gleum | reverse complement strand
GATATTACATGATTGTTGACAATGGCGGACCGCTTATTAAACAGGATGCATGCGAATGTTTATCAGATGCTTATCATAAAGCTGGAAGAAGCGATTCTGCTTTTAAATATCTGCGTTTGTATTATTCATTTAGAGATAGTTTAAAAAGTGAAGAGATTTCGAAAACCATCTACAAAAGAAGCATGGACCATAATTATGAGAAAAAGAAAATCGCCGACAGTTTAGCTACTGCCAATAAAGAAATGGTCGTTAAAATTCAGCACGAAGGAGAGTCAAAAAAACAAAAGCTATACATTTATATGAGTATGGGCGCTTTTTTAATCACACTTATTTTGGCAATTGGAATTTTCACCAACTTCAGATTAAAACAACAAAGTGCTAAAATAATTAAGAAACAAAAGGAGATGGTAGAGGAGAAGAATGCCGAAATCATGTCGTCTATTCGCTATGCCCAAAGAATTCAAAATGCTTTACTCACCAGTGATGAACATTGGGATGCCATTTCGCAAGATTACTTTGTAATGCTAAAACCTAAAGATATAGTAAGCGGCGATTTCTATTGGGCTCATTATTTTAACGACAACAAAGCTATTTGGGTGGCGGCCGATTGCACCGGACATGGCGTTCCTGGGGCATTCATGAGTATGTTGGGTATCGGTTTCTTGAATGAAATTGTGATTGAAGATAACATTCAAAATCCCGATGAAATACTGAATAGGCTAAGAACTAAGATCATTAATGCCCTTCGCCAAAAGGGTGTGCAGCATCAACAAATGGATGGCATGGACTTGGCTTTATGCTTGATTGATAAATCGAGCAGCCGCTTGTATTATGCGGGAGCCAACAATCCTTTGTGGATTATGCGAAATAAAGAAATTATTGAAGTGGGTGCCGACAAGCAACCAGTGGGTTATCTAATTGAGGAGGAGTCGCACCCCTTTACAATGCACGAAATTCCGCTTCAAAAAGGAGATGTAATATATACTTTTACAGATGGTTATGCCGATCAATTTGGTGGCGAACAAGGTAAAAAATACAAATACAAGCGCTTTAGAGAATTATTAAAATTGGTAGAAAACGAGCCACTAAAAAAACAAAAAGAAATTATTGAAGAGACTTTTGAAACATGGAAAGGCACTAACGAGCAAGTAGATGACGTTTGTATTATTGGTGTGAAATTTAATTAGAACATTATGAAAAAAATCACTTTTATTTTACTTTTTATTTCAGCAGCTTTATCTGTGAATGCTCAAGGTAAATTCATTACCGACGCAGCTTTGGCCTACAGCGCAAGTGATTTTACTGGTGCGCAAAAATCGCTAAACAAAGCGTGGGATGCTATTCTTCAAAAGCAAGCTTTAGGCGAAAAAGTAAAAGATCTTAACAAATACTACAAACTAAAAGTGCAGGTTTATGTTCGTTTAGCCGACTTAAACAACAAACAAGATTCGGCCTTAGTATATGCCGATACTGCGCAGAATGCAGCTTATGAATATTATAAAGTAGATGCTTCTAAATACTACGATGCAGAAGTAAAAGATGGAATGCTTCAACTCACTTATTACTATCAAAACATAGGCGTATTTTATTATCAAAAGGAAGAATACGCGCAGGCTTTCAAAGCTTTTGCAAACGTTATTGAATTGCAAAAATCTGTTCAACCAAACATAAATGATTTGTCGGCTTACCATAATGCTGCCTTTGCTTCATTGTATGCTAAAGAGTACAAAATGTCTTTGCCTTATTTAAATACCTTAGTAGATTCTAACTACACTAAACAAAAAAGTTTAATTGAATACAAAAGAAGCATCATTAGAGTTAACCTTGAGTTGGGCGACACCACAAGTGCTCTCAATAAACTTAAGGAATACAATACAGGCGACACAATCGTTGAGTTTTTAAAAGAAGAAGTTTCTATTTTATTATCGCAAAACAAACAAAAAGAAGCATTAACTAGAATGCAATTGTTGGTGGATAAAAAATTGAACGACCCTATAATATATGAGAACATCGCAAAAATATATCAGCAAATGGGTGAGTACGACCTTTCTAGACGATTCTACAATGAAGTACTTAAATTAGATAACAACAAGGCCGATTCTCATTATGGATTAGGGGCATTGTTGGTGATTGAGTCGAACAGATTGTCGGGAGAAAAACAAAGAGCCAAATTAAACGAAGCAATACCCGAATTAGAAATGGCGCGTCAGCTTTCACCCAACGATAACGATACACTTAAAGCTTTGTATCAAATTTACAGCAACATAGGTATGACAGATAAGGCAGCTGAAATTAAAACCATTCTTTCTAACCAATAGCATGGGGATTTTAAAAAGGATATTTTACAATTGGCTGATTAAAGACAGGTGGGTATTAATGCTGTCGATAGTACTTTCGATGACTCTTGCCGCTATTACTTTTTTTCAAAAACAACCCAAAAAATACGAAGCACACATCTACGGATGCACCTCTCTATTGAATTTTCAGTCGATGTTTGATTATTATGGTCCGATTTTAACCGGAATGAAAACAGGTAGAAAAGACATTGCCGCCAAATGTTTAGAATTAAAAGAAATCGATTTACAGTATGTAGACGCCATTCTTGTTGATCATATCAACCAAGTGGTTGAAGAAGCTGATATTCGTTACGAATTCACCTTAGTTGCAATCTTCAGAGAAGATACTTTGGGTAGCCACAAACTAGAGCAAGCTCTTCTTGGATTCTTAAAAAAGAATACTTTTTTAGTGAGCAAGAGTGCACAAAAAATGAAATCTCTAGCAGATAATAAACAGATTTTACAAAATGAAATAGGACGCGTTGATTCAATTCTCAATAATTTTAAAAACACCAATACCGAATATTACGAATCTTTGCGTCAAAGAAGAGTTGATTTAATGCTACAGCTAAATCAGTATTTAGAAAAACACAATGAGTTTTATGATGTAAAGGTATTTTACGGTTTTGACAGAACTGGCAAATGGGTTAGCGATGAAGCTAAATGGCTGAAGATGTTGATTTACTATTTGATAGCCTCAGTGATCATTACTTTTTTACTTGCCATATTTAGAGATAGGCCATTGCTTAGAGATATAAAATCGGGCCTCACTAAATCGGGAATGATTTAAGCAGAATCTTAAGAAGAGTTAGGAATTCATCAACTCGAGCTTGATAGCAGATTGTTCTCTGTATCAAAACTATAATTCAGAAGAAAATTAGATTAGGGAAGGGAAAGTTTACAGGATATTTTAAATCTGAGTTTTCTTTAATTCCTATTTAACATAATATTAATTATAAGACAAGAATGATTATCAAAAACCCAGTAAAATAAGGGTTTTTTACTTTTGAATTATCGTTTTCGCTTGTTCTTAGGTTTTGTTCTCGATTGAAATTTCGCTTCCTTTTCTTGGCGTTCAGCTTCCTTTTCACGACGTTCCTTCAACCATTTTGGAATACTGTCTTGAACTGTTTGTCCGGCCGACTGGAATCCTTTTCTAGAATCCGATTCCAACAACTTATCCAATAAGTCTTCGCGCTTCAAAGCTTTAAGTCTTTGAGCTATCTTAGGTTTGTTCTCTGGCTTGTACCAAAAAAAGAAAATGTTTTGATCTTTCTTCTCATCTCTAGCTATAGCTGCATCAACCTTTTGCAATGTGTATGGATGATACCCCGAGTAAAATATCTCTGTAGCTACAGTCATTGGTGTTGGCGTGAAATCTTGCACTTGTTCCAATTTGAATCCTAATTCTTTTGTTTCTGCAGCCAGTTCAGCCATATCTTCTTCGGTGCTGCCTGGGTGACTCGATATGAAATACGGAATTAATGGCTGATCCAATCCGTGTTTTTTATTGATAGCGTCGTATTTTTTCTTGAATTCCTTAAAATGTTTAAAGGAAGGTTTTCGCATGATTTTCAATGTGTTATCTGCTGTGTGCTCAGGCGCAACTTTAAGTCGGCCACTAATATGTCTGCGCACCAACTGATCCATATAAGCATCAATACTATCGTCAGCGTTCTTGTTATAACTTGGCGTTAATAAGTCGTAACGAATTCCACTTCCAACAAATGCTTTCTTCACCAAAGGATGCGCATCTACCTTTTTATATAAGTCAATCATGGGTTGGTGACTCGTATCTAAATTTGAGCAAACTACAGGATGAATGCACGACGGACTCACACAACGCTCGCAAATCGCCTCGTCAATACCTTTCATTTTATACATGTTGGCTGATGGCCCGCCTAAATCACTAATATATCCTTTGAAATCAGGCATATTCACTACTTGTTCCACTTCTTTTAAAATAGATTTCTCTGAACGACTGGCTATAAATTTACCTTGATGCGCCGAAATGGTGCAAAAGCTGCAACCCCCAAAGCAACCTCTATGCATATTAATAGAGAATTTGATCATATCGAAAGCAGGAATCGGTCCGCGCGTTTTGTACTTAGGATGCGGCAATCTCGTGTAAGGCAAATCAAAAGAATTGTCCATTTCTTTCTCCGTCATCGTTTTAAATGGCGGATTGATTAACAGTGTTTTAGCACCAATCTTTTGAAGTATTCGTCGAGCATTTAATTTATTCGATTCTTGTTCTACAATTTTGAAATTAGAACTGTATCTTTTCTTATCTGTTAAACATTCATCATGAGAAACCAACTCCACATCATCCCATCTTTTGTTTTTAGGCAGTTCTTCATTCTCTTTAATAATGATAGAAGTTTGAGGAACTGTTTTCAACGATTCGAACGGAACTCCCTTTTTTAATAAATCAACAATATGACGCAAAGGTTGTTCGCCCATACCGTATACCAACATGTCGGCGCCGCTGCTTTCTAATATGGTAGGCATCAACTGATCGCTCCAATAATCGTAATGCGTTACTCTTCTTAAAGATGCTTCAATACCGCCCAATAAAACAGGTACATCGGGAAAAAGCTGCTTTAGTATTTTGGTGTAAACTGTGCATGCGTAATCGGGTCGATAGCCTGCTTCGCCACCTGGAGTATAGGAGTCAGAAGAGCGTTTTCTTTTAGAAGCCGTGTAATGATTCACCATAGAATCCATACATCCAGCTGTTACGCCAAAAAATAATTTGGGCTTACCCAGCTTTTGAAAATCTTGTAAATTGTCGCGCCAATTGGGCTGCGGAACAATGCCTACACGTAAACCTTCACTTTCTATAATACGAGCAATAACAGCCGAACCAAAGGCTGGATGATCAACATAGGCATCACCCGATATGATGATAACATCGAGTTCTTCCCATTCTCTTTTGCGCATTTCTTTTTTAGAAATGGGCAACCAATCTGTTAAGGGGCGTAATTTTTCTTCCACAGTGGCAAGTTACGAGTTTGCCATAAAAGTAAAAAATGATACCTTCGCCAAACTACTAACACTCTACTTATGAAAAAATTAAACATCTGCTTTCTTAGCCTCTCATTTATTCTTCTTTTTTCTTCTGTTTCTAATGCCCAGCTGAACAAAGGTAATTTAATTGTAGGTGGCTTAGTGTCGGCTTCAGTTGGAAATGGGATTTCTCAATTCGGACTCTATCCTTCTTGCGGATATTTTTTAAAAAACAATCTTGTTTTAGGAGGCGCTTTAGATTTAACTTTAACTCGATCTGATTATGCAAACAGTTCATCTATAGCCCTTTCTGCTTTAGGAAGATATTATTTTGCCAAAATAGAAGAAGGAAAATCAACGACTAAACTACCTGTTTTTGTGCAAGGTAAATTAGGCGTAAGCTCGGGCGCTGGAGTTGTTTTTGCTTCAGGAGGATTAGGCTTCGATTATTTCTTAACGAGCAGTGTTGCGCTAGAAGCTTCTGCAGGTGTGAATATTGATAATTCAGGTTTTGCTAATGTTTACGCTTTGCTTGGTTTTCAAATTTTTATTCCTTCTTCAGTTCACAAAAAATCGTCTAATTAGTAGTATTGCGTTTAATTAAAAAATACGCTACTTTTAGCCTAGTTTATAATCAATCACTTTGAATATTTTCAGGAGAATTAGCATTATTTCAACGATTGTCGTTATTGTCTTCCTACTTATAGGTGAGGTTGGCTGCGAAGTTTTAGGAGGTAAATCAGAAGGTATAATTATTTACGATATCACCTATCCTAAGCCACACGCCGACAATTCTACACAGGCCATTATGCCTTCACAAATGGAGTTTCAATTTAAAGATGATAAATACATCAACAATCTTTCTATTGCTTTTGGCTATGTTAATATTGATTACGTGGTAAACAATCAAACTCGTGAATTAATTGAAGTAGCTAAAATTGGAAAACATCGTTATGCTGCTCAAATAAACGAATCAACTTTACCTTCTTTACTAAAAGATGTTCCTAAATATACCGTTAAATTTATTGCTGGTGGAACCAAAGAAATAGCCGGATTCAAATGTAAAAAAGCATTGGTTAGCATTGCCAGTAAAACACCTTATAGTTTCGATGTTTATTACACTAATGACATCGCTTTAACAGAACCCAACTGGTGCACTCCTTTTAAAGAGATACCAGGCACTTTGATGGAATACCAAATTGAAAAGTTTGATGTTATCATGCGTTTTACGGCTAAAGAGGTGAAAAACTTAGCGCAAGATGCAAAAGAATTTACATTGCCCGCAGGTGTTGAATTTAAAACGCCTCAATTCATTGATGATGAATTAAAAAAAATGCAGGAATAATTCCAATTTCTGCGAACAAAACTATTTCTGAATCGGTAAATGATTATATCTGCGGAATTTTTCGTTACGCTTTCTGAAAATATCGGGATTTGTTAAAAGAAAAATTCACTAAACAACTTCGTTCGAAGGACTTACTCCTTCTCGTGATTTTAATTGCGTATTCTTCAGGAAATCAAAAAAAATAGGTTACTCCTCTACTGCTTTACCCACAATAACTTTAGCCTCATCTTGAATGCTTCTTAGGTGCCTTTCACCTAAGAAGCTTTCAGCGTAAATCTTGTAAATATTTTCGGTGCCGCTTGGTCTAGCAGCAAACCACCCGTTTTTAGAAATTACTTTTAATCCGCCCAAAGCTGCTCCGTTTCCTGGTGCCTCGGTCAACATTAATTCAATTTTATCGCCAGCTAACTCGGTTGATTTTACTTGTGAAGGTGACAATTTCGATAATGCCGCTTTTTGTTCGGGTGTTGCCGGAGCATCTATTCTATCGTAAACAGGCGAACCAAATTCTTTGGTAAATTGATTGTAAATCTGCGAAGGATCATTACCTGTTTTGGCTGTTATTTCAGCAGAAAGCAAAGCTGGAATAATTCCATCTTTATCGGTAGTCCAAACCGAACCATCTTTTCTTAAGAACGATGCACCTGCACTCTCCTCCCCTACAAATCCTAAGGATCCATCGATGAGTCCGTCCACAAACCATTTAAATCCTACAGGCACTTCCACCACTTTTCTGCCCAACTTTGCAGCAATCAAATCAATCATACTACTACTCACCAAAGTTTTACCTATGGCTGCGTTTTTACTCCAATGGCTGCGGTGTTGAAACAAGTAATCAATCATCACCGTTAAGTAATGATTGGGTTGCATCAAGCCTCCACTTTTGGTAACAATACCGTGTCTGTCATGATCGGTATCACAAGCAAAAGCAATATCGTATTTCGATTTTAAATCAATTAAGCTCTGCATGGCATAAGGCGACGACGGGTCCATGCGCACTTTTCCATCCCAATCTAAGGTCATAAAACGAAAAGTAAAATCTACTTCATCGCTAATCACATTTAAATTGAGTTTGTATTTTTCTGCAATGGCATCCCAATATTTAACTCCCGCGCCACCTAGCGGGTGCACACCCATTTTAATGTGCGAATCGCGCAATAAATCGGTATCTAAAACATTCGACAAATCATTTACATAAGATGCAATATAATCGTAGCGATGGGTAGTTGCTGCTTTCAATGCTTTTTCAAAAGGAACTTTTTTTACCTCTTTAAGATTGTTTTCTAAAATGGCATTGGCCTTTTTTTCTATCCATGAAGTGGCATCAGAGCCAGCCGGACCGGCATTTGGAGGATTGTATTTAAAGCCACCATCTTCTGGCGGATTGTGCGATGGAGTAATTACGATACCATCGGCCAAATTCGCTTTCCTTCCTCTATTAAAAGTGAGTATCGCATGTGAAACAGAAGGAGTTGGCGTGTATTCATCGTCTTTAGAAATGAATATTTGTACCTCATTTCCAGCCATCACTTCTACCGTAGTTCTAAAAGCCGGAGTGGATAAGGCGTGTGTATCGATACCAATAAATAGCGGACCGTCAATCTTAAATTCTTTGCGGTACAACACAACCGCCTGACTCACCGCTAAAATATGATTTTCGTTAAAACTATTGTGCACCGAAGAACCACGATGTCCAGAAGTACCAAAAGAAATTCTTTGGTCTTTTTTGGTAGCATCGGGAATACCTGAATAATACGAAGAAATTAGTTTAGGGATATTGACTAATCTGCGATGAGATGGAAATTTTCCTGCGTTGGGATGAATGCTCATAGTTAGTAGATTTCGTTGTTATACTGAGGTTTTGCCGATTGGTTGTGGTTTTGAAATTTTAAATCAATATTTTATTACAACTCATTAGCTGCCGATTTTTCTTTTTGCCATGCGTTTAAATGATCAATGGTGGTTTTTGCGATACCACTAAGCGCTAATTGGCAAGGAATGATTGACGGCCGATAATCTAATGTTTTCATATTTTTCTAACTAAATAAATAGAGAAAGCAGGTATTTAAATACTTACAGCACCTTTTTTACTGCCGAATAAGCATCTAACCTACCCTGTTCTATCTCTATATAAAGTTGTTTTATTTTTTCTTCTACTCCTTGTTGTTTGTAAAATTGAGCGAGTATGTTTTTTTGCAATAAAGTTTGAAATAATTCTTGCTGTTGTTGTTTTCTGCGCTCTTCTAAAACACCACTGTTTTTCATTCTTTCTGCTAGTAGCTCAATGGCTTTCCACAATTCAGTAATACCTTTGTTTTCTGCGGAGGAACACAAGAATACTTCTCGCTTTTCATGCGCGATAGGCGATGGCATGATTTGCAAAATAGTATCGAGGTTCATCTTGCTTTTTAAGGCAGCGGTTTGATATTCTCCATCGTTTTTATTGATAACCAGCACATGCACTTCTTCCATGATACCTCTTTTGATGCCTTGTAAATCGTCGCCCGAATTAGGCAACACCAAAAAAACGATAATATCGACTAATTTACACACTTCTACTTCCGATTGTCCTACCCCCACTGTCTCCACTATCACAATGTCGTTACCCACCTCTTCGCTTAAAAGAATTGCATCTGCCAAGCCTGATGCTACTCCCCCCAACTGATTTCTGCTAGGTATAGGCCTAATGAAAGCACGCTCATTTCGCGCTAATTTCTCCATGCGCGTTTTATCGCCCAAAATGCTTCCTCCACTTTTAGACGAACTAGGGTCGATAGCCAACACCGCTATTTTCTTATGTAAATCGTTGCACAAATAAGTCCCCAACTCATCGATAAAAGTGCTTTTACCAACCCCTGGTACACCCGTGATACCAATGCGCAAAGCTTTACCCTTGCTGGCGCAAAGCTTTACAATATCGCGTAAAATTTGTTGGTCTTCTTCTTTAGAACTTTCGGTAAGTGTTAAGGCTTTTGCAAAAGCATTAGTATCTGCTTTGTGCAGTCTATCTAACCAATCGTGAGGAGTCATTAAAACGATTTTCTGAATTCGGCTTTCACCACATCTAATGCTTTTTGATTCCAATCGGTTTCTTGAGCAGCCAACAAGGTTAGCAACTCTCTGCTGTACTGAATAACATTAGCCGAATCGCTTACTTTGGTAGCGGCCATATTCACCAGCTTAATACTTTCATCTCGCGATTTTTTAACAAAATCCCAAGTGTTTTTAGAAACATACAACTGCTGGGTGATATTGTGTTCAAATTCGCTGCGTATGGTAGTTGTAATTTCATTTTGCATCAATCTAGCACTCATGCCATGGCGTTGCGCTCGTGAAATAATACCCGGAATTTGTGTTCGCTCCAGCAGTAATACTAATCTTTCGTACGATTGCATTACTAGTGGCGCTGATAGTTTCTGATTTTCTTTTCTAAACTCTAATGAAATTCGATGGTTCTCTCTATCAATAAATTTCTTTGCCAATAAATAAGCTACAGCACCAACAACTACAGAGGGTACCGTGTACATTAACATTTGAGCGAATTCTTCCATGAGTGTTTATTTTTAGAGTGACTAAATTGCCTATTTATTTTTGGAATACAAAACTTTGAAAAAGATACAGTTTTTAAAATTTAAATTTGGCTATCACGCTTCTTTTTCCTACTTTGAATTCCACTAAAACAAGATTATGAAAAAATTGATTCAAAAAATCTTCCTCAATTTAGTGGAGGAAAGAAAAACCTTTATCGTTTTTCCTTTATTCTTAATTGCTTGCTTACTTTTGTTTTTTCACTTGAAGTAAAACAAGCAAGCCCATGAAAATTATTTGTATTGGTAAAAACTATTTAAAACACGTTAAAGAATTTGATGGCAAAATGCCCGGTGAACTTTGTTTCTTTCTGAAACCAGATACTGCTTTACTTAAAGACAACGAACCTTTTTACCATCCCGATTTTAGCAAAGAAGTGCATCATGAAGTAGAAATAGTTGTGAAGATCGATAAGGTGGGGAAAAACATTCAAAAGCAATTCGCACCTAAATATTACTCTGAAATTGGTATTGGTATCGATTTTACCGCGCGCGACATTCAATGGAAATTAAAAGAACAAGGCTTGCCTTGGGAGAAAGCTAAAGCTTTCGATAACTCGGCACCTGTAGGTAAAAAATTCATTCCTGTATCTTCTATTATTGATGTAAACAACATCAACTTCCATTTAGATATCAATGGCAAAACAGTGCAAAAAGGCAACACCTCTGATATGATGTTTAAAATAGATGACATCATCGCCGAGGTATCTAAATACATCACCTTAAAAACCGGAGATTTAATTTATACAGGAACTCCCGAAGGTGTTTCACCTGTTAAAATTGGCGATAATTTAAAAGCTTATTTTGAAGAAGAGTGTTTGCTTGACTTCAATATTAAATAAAATAAAAATCCCATTTGTTTTAATTTACAAAGGGGATTTTTTCATTGTCTATTTAATACTAGAAACAAAAGCCTATTGAAAGGTTTGTTTTGAAGTTAGGTAGGTAAGTTGCATTTGGAGAATTAAGTTCTAATCCAGCTGCAGTTGGTGTAATTTTAAAATCATCAAATGCCAATAAGTTATTTAATTTATCCCTAAGATATTCAGCGTTTTTAATGTTATCTCCAGTGACTATATCGTAATTGAATTCCATATTCCACGACTGCATTGAAGCACCGAAGAAATTCCAGTCGATGTAGAACATTCCAATTTGCCATTGGTAACCAATTCCGGCACCTCCGCCTAATATATTCAATGAACCACTGCCAGAAGACGTAACAGAATATTGATCGGTATTTTTTTGTGAAACAGAATATTTACCTGATTGTAAAAAAGCATTTATATATAAACCTTTAGGCGAATTACCTTTTATATAAAAACGAAATTGAGGAGTAATCATATAGCCAGCAATCATCGCTTCATTAATAATTCCATAAGGCTTTAATTGCTGTATAATTAAATCAGTAATGTTTTTGCTGAAATAAGCAAACTCAAAGGATACAGAAGTCCTTGATCCTAAGCTTCTTTCAAACATCAAATCATAATTACCTATTGCAGCAGTAAGTGGCCGAATTTTAATGATATTCTTATGTTGCGCATTAACTGCAGTAACGGTGAACACCCACATTAAACTAAAAAGTAATGTTTTTTTCATACCATGGTTTTTGTTTGATTGTTTACTAAAATAAATGTTTTTCTGCATGATACGAAGAGCGCACTAAAGGGCCACTCTCCACATATCTAAAGCCCATCTTTAAAGCGTCTTCTTTAAACTGTTCAAATTTTTCAGGTGTAATGAATTCGGCCACAGGCAAGTGTTTTGCTGTGGGCTGAAGATATTGTCCTAAGGTTAAAATATCCACTTTT
>CAMDPJ010000052.1 GCA_945903925.1 Chryseobacterium gleum | reverse complement strand
AATATGGTCGTATTCATGCTGAATGATGCGTGCAGCCATGCCATCAAACTCTTCTTCGTGCGATTTAAAGTGCTCGTCTAAATATTTGATTCTTATTTTAGAAAGTCTTTTTACATCTTCTCTAACGCCAGGAATACTTAAACAACCTTCGTTGAACACCCATTCTTCATCAAACTCTTCTACAATTTGAGCATTGATAAAAACCTTTTTGAAATCGGCTAAGGAAGGAGCTTCATCGGCAAAAGTGCTGGCATCTAATACAAATAATCTAATAGCTCTGCCCACTTGAGGGGCAGCCAAACCAACGCCATCTGCCTCGTACATGGTATCCCACATATTTTGCAAAAACGCATCAAAACCCTCATAATCCTTGGTAATATCCACTGCTACTTCCCTTAAAACTGGTACACCGTATGCTACAATAGGTAAAATCATGGAGCGAAAATAAAGAAATAGTTTACAACTTATGCCTAATCTGGTCTAAATATGATTGTAAAATAATGGTAGCCGCTACTTCGTCGAGTAATTCCTTTTTCTGACGGTCTTTCTTTTTGAGGCCGCTCATCACCAATGTTTGCGCTGCCATTACCGATGTAAAGCGTTCATCAACCTTCACAATTTTCATTGTTGAGAATTTTCTGCCCAGGCTTACCGCCAAATCTTCAACGATCTTGGTCATTTGATTGGCTTCCAAATTCAATTTACGGGGATAGCCTAATACAATGGCTTCCACTTTCTCTTTGGCGAAATACTTTGTAAGAAAATCGAACAACTCTGAGGAATGAATGGTGGTGAGTCCCGATGCAATGATTTGATCGGGATCAGTCACTGCCAACCCTACCCTCTTGTTTCCATAATCTATTGCTATTACTCGCGCCATGGGGTAAATATAAAAATAAAGCCCCTATTTGTTCTGGGAATTTTTCAATGGACACGATGGCCTAAAAGGAGATGAGACTATTGGTTTTATCAAATAAGAGGTAGATTCAACAAAGGCTTGGCAAAAGTGGCGGTTCAGTGCTCCGCAGACACATTTGTGGTTAATCAACGTTTAGTTCTCCGCATCAATCCGTCAGCTGGCGGATGGTGAAAATCGCCACCTTCGCCAAGCCCGAAAACGTCAGGCCATGAAAAAACCTAACAAAGAAGATTTCAGATTCGCTTCGCAAAATCTGAAATTACATGGCGACTCAAAAACACCAACTATTGATTCGGCACACTCTTCAACATCTCTAACAACATCGTCCAAAATTTTTCTACCGATTTTATATTCACCTTCTCATCTGGTGAATGCGGGTATTTAATGGTCGGTCCGAAAGACACCATATCCAATCCTGGATAAGCTTTACCTATAATTCCACACTCCAAACCTGCATGTATCGCCATCACTTTCGCATCTTCTTTAAATAGCTCTTTGTATTTATCTCTCGCTATTTGTAAAATCGGAGAAGACATATCGGGTTTCCAGCCAGGATAACTCCCTTTGAATAGAATCTCTGCATCGTACATTTCAAAAACGGCACGTATGCTTCTCACCAATTCTTCTTTTCCTTCTTCGCCATTGCTTCTTCCCAAACACTGAATGGAAATTTCACCGCCATGCACTGTTACCTTTGCCAAATTATTAGATGTTTCTACCAAACCTTGGATATCAGTACTCATCGCGATAACATTATTCGGACAAGCATATATTGCTTTCAGAAAATCTTTTTGTGATTTTTCTTTCATCACTTTTTCAGGAAGTCCGGTTGGCTCAGCCGTAATCACCAATTTATCTTCCATCTTCAATTCATGTTTGATTTGTTGTGCAAAAGCCAGCAAATAAGCTTGAAAATCATCTTCTTTTTCTGCGGGAATTACTGCCGAAACAAAAGATTCACGAGGAATAGCATTTCTTAAACTTCCACCTTTTAAAGAGGATATGCGCAAAGCAAATTTCTCGGAAGCATCGAACAGCAAGCGATTCATGATCTTATTTGCATTCCCTCTTCCCAAGTGAATATCAACGCCCGAATGGCCGCCCTTCAATCCTTTCACAGAAATAGAAAAACCTTTATGATTATCAGGAATATTTTTCTCATCGTATTTCTTAGTCACATTCACTTCAATTCCTCCAGCACAACCAACGCATATTTCATTGTCTTCTTCAGAATCTAAATTAAGTAATATTTTTCCTGTTAAAATGCCAGGCTGCAAATTGAAAGCACCCGTCATTCCTGTTTCTTCATCAACGGTGATTAAAGCTTCAATTGGTCCGTGTTGAATTTCTTTCGATTCGAAAACCGATAGTATCGCCGCCACACCAATTCCATTATCAGAACCCAAAGTAGTTCCTTCTGCCTTTACCCATTCACCATCAATTTTACTAATGATACCTTGTGTATTAAAATCAAAAGTAACATCGCTATTTTTTTGATGCACCATATCCATGTGCGCTTGCAAAATAACTTTTGTTTTATTTTCTAATCCTTTGGTAGCTGGTTTTCTTAAAATGAAATTACCAATAGTATCTTCTGTGTAATCTATAGAATGTTGCTTGGCGAAATCGCGCAAAAAGGCACGTACCTTTTCTTCTTTTTTTGAAGGGCGCGGTACTGCATTTAAATTTTCGAAATTATTCCAAAGGATGGTAGGTTGTAGTTTTCTAACTTCTTGCGACATGATGGTTGATTTTTACTTGATGCTAAAATAATAAAAATGCCGACTTATTTCGTTGCGTCGCCACCATGAAACTGGCAAAAGCCATTTAATGCAAGTGTTAATCGCGAACATCTGTTATCTAAAGCATCAGCAGAAAGACATTGAATTTTTCTTCTGCGCATTGATTGCTTTAAGGTGTATGAATTGTTTTGCCCTTGCCAAAACAAAGGATTGATTTTGCTTTCTAAATGCACTTCTAAATATTCGGGCATTAAATAAAACAAATCTAAGCCGGTGAATTTCTCTAAAGAATCGATGGTGATGGGACCTAGTTTAGTAAAGTCTTTAGTATCCACATTCGGCACGATGTAACCAATAGTGCCCATATCGATACCATTATATACCAAAACAGCTTTAAAGAAATAATCGGGAACAGGGATTTTGTGCAAACCGATGGTATCAATTTTTTCGGGGTCTTTAAAAACCGGACCACTAATCACAAAGATACTATCGTATATATAAGCCCAACTGCGCACCGTATTTTCTAAAATATTCCAGGTAAATTGATCGAAGGTAGGTTTCATCGGACAAATATTGGCAAACAAATAAGCATCGTGCATATCTTCGAGGCAGGCTCTCGAATCGCCAGAAGGCTTAAGGTGTCCGGCAGTAAACGCCCTTTGAATAAAATCTTCATTGCCTATTGCATTTGCAGGAAGTTTAGCATCGTTAAAGAATTTAATCTCGGGGTTCAAAGGCTTCTTTACATCCATACCTCGTAGTTTGTATGCCACCCATTTGGCTTGCTGACACTGAGGAGAGTACTCATAAAAATAGCCATTGTGAGATGCTAAACTAGCCGAATAAGGCAAAGCAAAATTTTGTGCTTTTAAAAGTAAAATCGATAAAATAAAAAGAAAGAATAAAGATTTTTTCATGCCGTTCCTACGCTTAAACTTATTTTGAGTTTTGAATACTTTACCATTCTCAAAAATAATACCTTATTTTCGCGTGAAATGGAGTTTAATTTCCCATCTAAAGTTTTATTTAAAGCCATAGAAAGCTTTAACAGTTTGCCCGGTGTTGGCAGAAAAACGGCTTTGCGCTACACCTTAAACATGCTGAAGATGGAGCAAGACGAGATTTTACGCTTTGCCGATAACATTAGAAACTTAGCCATTGATATTCGCTTTTGCGATAAATGTCGCAACATTAGCGACCAAGCAATGTGCGACATTTGCGCCAACACTTCAAGAAAGAAAGATGTGATTTGCGTTGTGCAAGATGTGCGCGATGTGCTAGCCATTGAAAACACGCAACAATATAACGGCATGTATCACGTTTTGGGCGGAGTTATTTCACCTATCGACGGCATTGGTCCATCAGATTTAAACATTGAAAGCCTTGCCCAACGTGTAGTTAAGGAAGAAGTAAAAGAAATTATTTTGGCCCTTAGCACCACCATGGAAGGAGATACCACTAATTTTTACATTTACAGAAAGCTGGGCAACTTACCTGTTAATATTACAACTATTGCCAGAGGAATGGGATTTGGAGACGAAATTGAATACACCGATGAACTCACCTTGGGCCGTTCTATTTTAAATAGAATTCCTTACAAAGGCGGAGCGCTTAAATAAAAAGAAGATTTGAAGTTATCTGTTGTCATAGTAAATTACAATGTTGAACACTTTTTAGAGCAATGCCTTTACTCTGTTGAGAAAGCCATGAAGTTAACCAGTGGCGATGTTTGGGTAGTCGACAATAACTCTGTAGATGGCTCGGTAGCCATGGTAAAAGAAAAATTTCCGTGGGTAAAGTTGGTGGAAAGCAAAAAGAACTTAGGCTTCTCTAAAGGAAATAACTTGGTTATGACTCAGGCCGAAGGAGAATACATTTTATTGCTTAATCCCGACACTCTGGTTGAAGAAGATACCTTTAAAAAGATTGTTGATTTTATGGATACTCGCCCCGATGCAGGTGGTTTGGGAGTGAATATGGTGGACGGACAAGGGAAATTTCTTCCCGAATCGAAAAGAGGCTTACCTACGCCATCGGTGGCTTTTTATAAAATTTTTGGATTGGCACATCTCTTCCCTAAATCGAAAACCTTTGGAAAATACCATTTGGGCTATTTAAGCAAAGAAGAAACCCATGAAGTAGAGATTCTTTCGGGCGCCTTTATGCTGCTGCGAAAATCGGTGTTAGATAGAATTGGTTTGTTAGACGAAACCTTCTTTATGTACGGAGAAGATATCGACTTGTCTTACCGAATTTTAAAAGCTGGCTATAAAAATTACTATTTCGCCGATACACGCATCATTCACTACAAAGGCGAAAGCACCAAAAAAAGTAGCGTTAATTATGTGTTTGTGTTTTACCGAGCCATGATCATTTTTGCCAAAAAACACTTTTCGCAAAAAAATGCTTCTTTGTTCTCTTTCCTTATCAACATTGCTATTTATGCTCGTGCTGCCATGGCCATATTCAGTAGAGCTTTAATTGTAATACTGTTACCCGTTTTCGATGCTACTATCATTTACACCGTACTTCATTTTCTAATGAAATACTACGAGGTGAATGTAAAAGGCTGCGCCAAACACTTTCCCGAAATATTCTTTAACTGGGAAATACCCGCTTTTATAGGTGTTTGGCTCCTATCAGTTTTTCTTTTCAAAGGCTTTCAAAAAAATCCGAAACCATCTAACATCACCAAAGGCATTGCTTTGGGCTCGGCCATCATCTTGCTTTTTTACTTTTTGCTCCCCAAAGAATATCGATTCTCTCGCGCTCTAATTTTGATAGGGACATTCGTGAGTTTGGGCGTTATTTTAATTAACCGCCTACTTTTACATTACTTAGAGTTTAAAAACTTTGATTTGGGCTTTGTTCAGAAAAAAAAAATTGCCATCGTTGGTTCTAAAACAGAAGCCAAAAGAGTTACCCGAATTCTTAGCTTATCCTACTTAAAGCCCATAACTATTGAACTTATTGCACCCGACACCGAAAACAAAACAGATGAAGATTACCTGGGTAGCTTGCAAGAAATAAATACCTTGATTAAAAAAAACAAAATTGATGAATTGATATTTTGCGCTGAAAGTGTGGACTTTAAAACCATCATCAACAGTATGAGTAGCATACGCAGCAAGAATGTTCATTTTAAAATTGCTCCACCCAAAAGCGTATTCATTATTGGCAGCCATTCTACCAGCGAACCAGGCGAAATGTATGTTATCAATATGAACTCGATTAACAAAATTGAAAACAAACAAAACAAAAGAATATTTGATATAATTAGCTCAATAATTTTTCTACTACTCTATCCCTTATTGGTCTTCACCATAGAAAAACCTTACGGTTTATTAAGAAATGTACTATTCGTATTAATAGGCAAACTAACTTGGGTGGGATATTATTTAGCGCAAAACAACAAGCAAACAGAAGGGCTGCCAACCATCAAAACAGGGATATTAAACCCTAGCGACACCTTAAAAGTTAAACCAGCCTCACTTCAGTCGGTTGAAAAAATAAATTTAATGTACGCCAAAAACTACAGTATTTACGAGGATATAGACATCATCCTTAAGGGCTTTAAGCAGCTGGGTAGAATTCCCACAAATTAAGCTGAGAAAAATGAAAAATATTTAACATATTTTGTTACTTTTGACGCACGCATTAGTAATAATAACAATGGGCGAAGTAAAGTTAATCCTTCCTAAAATGGGCGAAAGCGTAGCTGAAGCTACCCTAACCTCATGGCTAAAAAAAGAAGGCGACCGCATTGAATTAGATGAAGCTGTAGCTGAAATTGCTACCGACAAAGTAGACTCGGAGATACCAGCCACGCATGCCGGAATATTAAAAAAACAATTGTTTAAAGTTGGGGAGATAGTAAAAGTGGGGCAAGCTTTCGCTATACTTGAAAGCGATGGTGAAGCCGATGAAAGCGACAACGAATTGGTAGAACTTCACTCTCCTCAATCTAATCCAGCCACACAAAAAACACCTGTTGTTCAAGAAAAAACAGCAGCTGCCGAATTTCAAAAAAGCGATAAATTTTACTCGCCATTGGTGAAAAGTATAGCCTCTAAAGAAAACATCAACAAAGAAGAATTAGATAAAATTAAAGGAACTGGCAAAGACAACAGAGTAACCAAAGATGATTTGATGGACTACTTGCAAGCAGGAAAACAAAACATAGCTCCCGTCACTCTCTCAAATCAAACTCCCACTCCCACTCTGATTTCTTCCTCACCCGCTCCCACACTCTCAGCATCTTCAATTTCAGGTGAAGACGAAATATTTGAGATGGACCGCATGCGCAAAATCATTGCAGAGCACATGGTGAAAAGCAAACAAATTGCTCCTCACGTTACTTCATTCATAGAAGTAGATGTTACAGCAATGGTGATGTGGAGAGACAGAATTAAAAACGAATTTGAGAAAAAAGAAGGTTTTAAAATCACCTTCACCCCTATATTTATTGAAGCTGTTGCGAAAGCATTGAAAGATTTCCCTTTGGTGAATATTCAAGTAGATGGTAATAACATCATTAAGAAAAAAGCCATCAATATAGGTATGGCGGCTGCTCTTCCTAGCGGAAATTTAATTGTTCCTGTGATTAAAAATGCGGATAGATTAAATATTATTGGACTAGCAGAACAAGTAAACGACCTAGCGAAGAGAGCAAGAGAAAATAAATTGAAACCCGACGAAATTCAAGGCGGAACCTTTACTATCACAAATGTAGGAACCTTTGGAAACATAATGGGAACGCCAATTATAAACCAACCTCAGGTAGCTATCTTATCTACAGGAATCATTAAAAAGAAACCTGTGGTGGTAGAAACACCAATGGGAGACACGATCGCTATCCGACAAATGATGTTTCTTTCTCTTTCTTACGACCACCGCGTGGTTGACGGCATGCTGGGCGGTTCTTTTTTAAGAAAAATTGGAGATTATTTGGAAAACTTTGACTTTAACCGCGTTATATGGTAAATTAGCGCACAATTGATAAAAGAATTTATTTTTTTTATTTTTAGCACACATTTTGAAATACACAATTGAAATACATAATATCTATCCTATGAGAATTTTACTAGCCTTATTACTACTTATTCCTTTTACAGGTTTATTAGCACAAAATGAAGTTGAGCTAAAAAAAGCACAAAATAATTTTAACAAAAACGAGTACACCTTAGCCATTGATGCGTTTAAAGAGGCCTACACTGCCGACCCAACCAACGCTAACATTAAGTACAAAATGGGTTTAAGTTATATGAGTTTAAAAAACAACTTACCTGCAGCCATCGCAGCTTTTGAAATTGCGGCTCAAAATGTTTCTGAAGCCTTATATAGCATAGAGTCGATTAAAGAAAAGAAAGCTCCTGTTTTAACTTACCTTGAATTGGCTAAAGCATATCATTTAAATTATCAATTCAGCGAAGCTTCTTTGATGTACGAAAAATTTAAAGGTTACCTAGCCACAGGCGACGAAGACATCAAATTAATGGATCACTACTTGGCTCAATGTGCTTATGCGAAAATCCTCATAGCCAACCCTGTAGAATTAATTGTATCTAACTTTGGTTCTACCATTAACGGTAAATACAAAGATTTCGCACCAGTTCTTTCTGCCGATGAAAAAACATTATTGTACACTTCTAGAAGATTTGGTTCTACTCAAAATGCTGCAGTTAACAAAGACACTTTAATGAGTGACGGTAACTACTACGAAGATATTTACATGAGTACGAAAGACGTTAAAGGCAACTGGTCGGCACCTAAAAACTTAACTACCATCAACTCACCTTTCAACGAGGCAACTATCGCTTTATCTGTAGACGGACAACAAGTGCTTTTCACATCTGATAGAGAGAAAGAAGGTCCGGGAAGAGGAAATGGTGATATCTATATTAGTAAATTAAATGGAGATCAGTGGTCGACGCCAGAGATGTTTCCTTCGCCAATTAACACTAAATACCAAGAGCCTGATGCTTGTTTCAATGTGGATGGTTCGGTAATGTACTTTGTAAGCGACCGTTCGGGTGGCTACGGAGGTTTTGACATCTTCTATGTTAAAAGACTTCCTAACGGAGAATGGAGCTTACCAGAAAATCTTGGTCCGAAAGTAAACTCAGCATACGACGACAGAGCGCCTTTCATGCACCCAGATGGAGTAACTTTGTTCTTCTCTTCTGAAGGTCACCAAAGTATGGGTGGATTCGATGTATTTCAAGTAATGCAAAACGAAGATGGTACTTGGGGCGACGTAGAAAATATTGGCTATCCTATCAATACAACAGGTGATGATGTTTGTTATGTAACATCTCCCGATGGTAAAAGAGCTTATTATGCTTCATACCGCGAAGAAGGTTTTGGTTCTTATGACATTTACATGATTAGCTTGCCAACACCTCCTGAAAAACAATTGACTGTATTCTCTGGTAACTTATCCTTAGAAGGTGAAAACTCAATCGTTCCTAAGGGAGCTCAAATTGTGGTAACAGATAATGCAACCAATGAAATTGTTGGTATCTATAAGCCAAATAGCAAAACGGGGAAATACTTGTTCATCTTGCCTCCAGGTAAAAACTATAACATTACTTATGAAGCGGAAGGAGTATTGTTTAGATCAGAAAACTTAATTGTTCCAGAAAACTCACAATTCTCAGCCATTCAAACCGACATTAAACTACCTGCTATAAAAGCTGGAGAAAATATCGTTTTAAACAACATTTTCTATGAATTCGATAAAGATGTTTTAACATCAGAATCTAAAGTTGAGTTGGGAAAATTAACAAAATTGTTACTGAACAACCCTGGCTTGAAAGTAGAATTACAAGGACACACCGACTCAAAAGGTGCCGATGGATACAACATGAACTTGTCTCAAAAAAGAGTTGAAGCTGTTGTGAAATACTTGTTGTCTAAGAGTGTTAACGCCGACCAAATGAAAGCAAAAGGATATGGTGAAACACAGCCAATTGCTAAAAACGAAAATGCAGATGGCAGCGACAATCCTGCCGGAAGAGCACTAAACAGAAGAACTGTGTTGAAAGTTATTTCTTTAGATGGTGACACCGGCTTCGTTAATCCAATAGCTGTTCCCGATCGCTTGAAAAATAGACCAAAAAAAACAACAACTAAAGGCAGAAAGAAATAAGAGATTAAAGAATTAATCAAATAGAAAAAACCTTCGCTAAATGGCGAAGGTTTTTTTATTGGTAATTACTTGTTTAAAATTAATCAAACTAAACACAAAAGATACTTGGGCATATTATTGGCTATGCTTATCTTACAATCGTAAATAATTTTAGAATGAAGTCAGTTACCACTTTTCTATTTTCGTTAATATGTATTGCCCTAACAGCTCAAGCAGGTGCTGCATCTCCCTCTGGCAACGTTATTTTAGCAAAGACATATATTGATTATGGCTTGTACGGACAAGCGCTAGACGAATTAAAATTAGCATTGAAAAAAGAACCTGAGGATTTAAAGTTAAATCAACTCATCGCCGAATGCTACTTAAACACCAATGAAGATAAAACAAAAGCCATAGCTCCATTAGAAAAAGTGCTAAAATCAGGTAAATATGATGCCATAGTACTTTTCGATTTAGGCAAAGCATATGCTTATAATGATGAACTAGACAAAGCGATAGATTTTTTCAACCGCTGCAAAAAAGAAGGAAAACTCAAACCAGAATACTTTGAAGAAGTTGACCACGAAATTGAATGTGCGCAAACCGCAAAAGAATTGATGAAAATTCCTATAAAAGTATCATTTACGAATTTGGGTAAAGATGTTAATACAGAATATTTTGAGGGACACCCTTTTACAACAGAAAATGAATCTTCAATCTATTTTACCACCAAAAGAAAAGGAACTACAGGCGCTACAAAAGGCGAAGATGGCTTCGTATCTGATGTGTACAGCATAGATTTAAAAAACAACGACAAATGGTCGAAAGCCAAAAACGTTGGTGCCACCATCAACACTTTTTCACTAGAAGAAATAACTTCTCTTTCTAGCAATGGCGCTTATTTGGTATTCACAATGATTGATGATTTAGGTACGCAAAGAATTCAATACTGCGAGAAAGTAGGCAAAGCAAAAGCTTTTGGCAAAGCCTTAGATTTTGGCGACTTAATTAACGATGGTAAAAGTGCTCAGGTGGCAGGGTGTATTGCCAACGACGGACAAACATGTTTGTTCGCATCAGATAGATTTGGGGGATTTGGTGGTTTAGATTTATATATTTCTGTGAAAAGACCCAACGGAACGTGGGGAGAACCTTTAAACTTAGGCAGTAAAATAAACACCAAATACGACGACACTTACCCCACTTTCGGAGCAGAAGAAAACACGCTATATTTCGCGTCTGCCGGACACACCAATATGGGCGGTTTAGATATTTTTAAAACCACCTTTTCAATGGAAAGTCACGCTTTTAACAACCCTAGTAATTTAGGTTATCCTATTAACACCACCGATGATGATTATTCTATCTCTTTCAATAAAACAGGAAGAAATGCATACATAGGCAGGAGAAAAACAGAAGGCTTTGGAAACTCGGATATTTATCAACTTACTTTCAAAAACACAGAACCACCTTATACCTTGGTAGCTTTAAACTTAAAAGCATATACTCCATATCAATTAAAAATACACAACGCAGATTCATTGATTGAATTGCATAACGCTTGTTTAAATGAACCTAATGCAACCACAATTCCTGCCGACAGCTCAAAAAATATTATTGCGAGAATGCGTAAATTAAAATCCTCTCTCGACCCTGTGGCAGGAAGTTTAATTACTGTAGTGAACACTGCCACTAAAACAACTTATGGCGAATATTCTCCCAACTTAAAAACAGGTAGAGCTTTAATGATTTTAGAGCCTGGAGTTTACGACATTAGCATTGCCAGCGATAATTATAAAGTAAACAAGAGCACCATCACAATTCTCGACAAAGCCAATTTTGTTGCTGAAAAGAAGGTAGATGCGATACTGCACAAAGGAGAATTAGATACCACCAAATAGCCCAAAATGAAATTGAATTTAACCCGTCCGCTTGCCTTCTTCGATTTAGAAACCACCGGAACAGATGTATCAAAAGATAGAATCGTAGAAATCTCTATCGTGAAAATATTACCTAATGGCGATAAAGACAGCAAAACGCGTCGTATCAATCCGGGCATGCCCATTCCCAAAGAAGCATCGGCTGTTCACCATATTTATGACGAAGATGTGAAGGATTGTCCGCTCTTTAAATCCATTGCCAAAAGCCTTTCCGATTTCTTAATTGGCTGCGACATCGCTGGATTCAACAGCGACCGTTTCGATATTCCATTGTTAGCAGAAGAATTTTTAAGAGCAGAAATAGATTTCGATATCAGCGACAGAAAGACAGTTGATGTGCAAAACCTCTTTCATAAAA
>CAMDPJ010000051.1 GCA_945903925.1 Chryseobacterium gleum | reverse complement strand
ACTCTTGTATGGTTTCGTTGTCTTCCATCTCTGGAAACTCTTCAATCGACAAATACATTTGTACTTTGAGAAGTGATTGTGCATCTTTTTCACTGTCGATGCCTTCAAACTTAACGTGTCCTTTATCACCTAAGGTGGAAATTTTCTCTATCTGATATTCGGCTAAATGTTTTCCAATGAGCAGATATACACTGTTTACATCGTCCAATTCTAAATCGGGAGCATCATTTTTAAAATGCAATTCACCTTTAAAACCTTTGGGCTTGGTGATTACGCCGTAATAAAAAACATCGTTCAGTGTCATGAGAAAATTAATTTTCCTCGAAAATACAAAAAGCAAAGCTAGAACTCAATTAACATTGCTTGTTTGATTTCTATTTAATGGACTAAGAATAGTGAAAGAAGAATATATCTATTTTCATATTTACTAAAAAGTATATATGAGCGAAGGATTAATTTTAACCATAATAATTGCCTATTTCGGAGTGCTAATTTTGATGTCGTACATCACCAGCAGAGGGGCAGATACCAATAGTTTTTTTGTTGGCAATAAAGAATCGAAATGGTATGTGGTAGCCTTTGGTATGATTGGCGCTTCTTTGTCGGGTGTTACCTTTATTTCGGTGCCAGGTTGGGTAGATGGAAAACAGTTTGCTTACATGCAAATTGTATTGGGTTATTTGGTGGGTTATTTGGTGGTGGCTTATGTGTTGTTGCCTATTTACTATCGAATGAATTTGATTTCAATTTATGGTTATTTGGAGGATAGATTTGGGGCTTGGACATATAAGACTGGTGCGTCGTTGTTTTTGTTATCGCGTATTATTGGTGCTTCTATTCGTTTGCTTTTAGCGGCTACTGTTTTTCATGAATTTATCTTTGCCAAATGGGCAATTCCTTTTGCGGCCACAGTTACATTTTCGATATTGTTTATTTGGTTGTGTACTTTCAAAGGAGGTATAAAAACCATAGTGTGGACCGATACTTTGCAAACGCTATTTATGTTGTTGTCGCTGGGCATTGCGATTTATTTAATATCTGATTCCTTGGGTTTTTCAGAACAAGGCGGATTGGTGAAAGTTATTTCTGAAAGTAAGTATTCTAAAATATTTTTCTTCGAGGAAATGGGCGCCAACAATTACTTTTGGAAACAGTTTATTGCGGGTATGTTTATTACGATTGGTATGACAGGTTTAGACCAAGATTTAATGCAGAAAAACTTAAGTTGTAAGAACATTAAGGAAGCACAAAAGAACATGGTTTCATTTGCTTTTGTACTTACGATTGTGAATTTGGCTTTCTTGGTTTTAGGGGCTACCTTATTCATGTACGCTCAAAAACATGGCGTTGAAATTCCAATGCACGAAGGCAAGGCGCGTACCGATTTACTTTTCCCTACACTTGCCTTAGGCGATTATTTTCCACAGATTGTAGGAGTCTTTTTCATCCTTGGTTTGTTTGCTGCAACGTATGCCAGTGCCGATTCGGCCTTGGCCAGTTTAACCACATCTGTTTGTGTAGATTTTATTGGTGTTAGAAAAATGGAAGAGGCACAACAAAAGAAATGGAAAGACAGAGTACACGTGGGAATGTCGGTGGTTTTATTGATTGTTATTTTGGTGCTGAATGAGTTTATGTCGGCCAATGCCATCGAGCAAATTTTAATTTTCGCATCGTTTACTTACGGACCATTGATTGGAATTTTCGCCTTTGGAATTTTCACCAAACGCACCTTAAACAAAGACAAATACTCATTATTAACTGCAATCGCAGCAATTATCCTTACCACAGTTTTGTTCATTCTTACCAATAAAGCGAAAGAAATTACAGCCTTCTTTGCGTTAGATAAACCCTTCGATATCGGCTTTAAAATTGGTGCTGAATTAATTATTTACAATGCAATTATCACTTTTGTAATATTGTGGTTTGTTTCTAAGAAGAAGGTGGATTAGGATTAGGAGAGAATGGCTTTTAATTCTTTTTATAATACTGTTCAAGAAACTTTATTTTGCCACAATACTGTGAGTAATTTCTTAATCTATCTTTTTAAAAGTTTCTATAATAACTCCTATTTTTTCTGCATTCTCGTTGATCATATCAGTCTCTAATACCATTTGCTTATCGCTAATAGATTTGATATGATAAGTAGAAGTAAAATCGGGCATACTGATGAGAGTTGTTTTAAGTTCTTCATTTTTTATAGCATAGCTGTATGTGGCAGACGTATCGTCGGAAGCCATATAATAATCAAATGTATTATCAGAAAAAGTCCATATGATAGCGTTAGAGTCGGGCACATTATAAGAATTTGTATTACCATTATCTTCCTTCAACTCAATAGTCTGTTTTTGCCATTTATGTTGAATTTTTTTGTGATAACTTTTATCTTTATTACAAGCCAGTAAAAATAGAATTGGCACTAAAAAAAATAGAATTAATTTTTTCATAATATGCATTAGTTTAATACCTCTGTAAGTACCCCATTTGGTAATTCATTCTTTTCCTCAAATTCTATTTCTAAAAACTCTTCCTTAATCGCAATATTGCAGAGCGTTCTAAAGCCAGAAATGGAAAAATAATTCAGCAACTCTGATGGGAAAAATTGCTCTAATAATTTATGGTCGATTGTTTCGATAACTTTTTTGAAACAAAAGTATCCTTTTTTAGTTACTCCCCAACTTTTGTCCCTGACCCTTGATTAAACTTCTCGACATATAATGATGTTTAATGATTTTCCGCATTAATACCAATTAAATAGCCATTACAATAGTTCCTTCGGGGCCCGTCGGCTGAAGGGTGACAACGACTTCCTGAAAAACTAATTCTCATTCTCCTCTTGTTCCAAAGTGTATTTTGTAAGCGTTATACAGCACGAAAATTTGCCCAAGAAGAGAAAGTGAGAAAACAATAAACTAGAGATGAACAACAGAAGAGATAAAATTAGAAATGGAGAAAATGATTATTGGGAGCATTGATTATTGCACCCATTGCTGACCAGAGATCATCAATGCTTCTTGCACCGTGATTCTAGTGCCTTTGTTGTAAGCGGTAACAAAGGGACCAACAATTTTATTGCTGGTTTTCACTGTTTCTCTGTGGTCGCGTGCTTCTTTGTAAACGCTAAATTCACCAACAGTATATTTATGCCATCCTTCATGCATTTGCACATAAATTTTTTGTGTTACTGCATGATTCTTTTCGAAGTAAGAAACATCTACAGCTCTTTTAAGTGCACAAATTTGAACACTATAATAGAGTTGTTGATTGTTGTTGGTAGCTCCCGGATTAGTTATTACAGCAGGTGCTGCAGTGACATTGCTGTTTGCTTTCGGTACTTTTTTTGTTTTTGGTTTAGTGGTATTTGCTGTGGTGCTGGTTTCGCTTGGCTGTTCTTTTTCAATGACTTTTACAGGCTCGGTGTTTTTAGTTTTGGGAGTGCTTTTAGGTTTTGTTTCTGTGGTAGCAGTAGTGGTGGTGGTCTTTTTAGGTTCTTCTTCTTCAGCACTTGCGTTGCTAGTAGTTGCAGGAGTTGTTGCAACAACTTCAGAAGTGCCTACAGTAATTTCGCTTGTGGCAATATTTACTTTTGTATCTGAAGTTTGATCGGGCAGATACGAGAAGAAACCATCAATTTTTTGTTTTCCTTTAACAGTGTTGTCTACTGTTACTTTGTATTTTACTTTGAATACAGCAGCAGTAGGAATAGTCATCCACAATATTTTCACTTTCCCATCTTCAATGGTGAACTGTCCGCCATATGAATTAATTTCCTCTGCCGTAAATCCTACAGGTAAATTGTCTTGAATTTTGGCGTAGCCAGTAACATCATTTTTGTTAACGTTAATTTCAACAATAAAGGAACCTCCGTTATTTACGTTGCTGGCAGATAAAATTCTGTTTGCACTTACTACGCTATTGTTTTTTGCAGCAGTAGTTGCAGCTGCTGTAGGGGCAGCATTCGTTGCTGTCGTTGGTGCGTTTGCAGGAGTGTTTACTACTGTTGCATCGCTCACGAAATTCAAACTACTTTGGGTGAAATACACGTCTTTAGGTTCTCCGTTTAAGACGCAAGAAAACTTACCATTTAAGGCAATTAAACCTGTTGTTTCTTTAGTAGTTGTTACTTTAAATTTTACGGTAAAAGTAGCTTCAGATGGCATTCCTATCCAAGTTATTTTCACCATGTCGCTAATGACTTTAAAATCTCCACCTTTTACATCAATAGGAGTTGCTGTAGCTCCAGCTGGAATACTGTATTGAATTTTAGCGAAGTCTTGCAAGGCGCCCTTGTTTACAGTTAAAGAAATTTCAAAACTTTCACCTGGCTTAGCAGTAGATGGAATACTAGAGATTAAAGTGATATCAGCTGGTGTAAAAAAGCTAATGGCCGATAATAAAATAATGTTGATGTAAATAAGTAAACCCTTAATCATGTTTGTTTTTTTTACACTTTAAACAAATCTATTTTAAATAATAGGGGTAAGTGAGTAGCTCATTCCATTATTACAAACAAGGAATTGTTGAAAAGCGCAGGGTTATTAACAAAAAAGACATAAGGCGGCTCACTGATGTCTTTTTTGTTTTTGATTCAAATTCATCACTGCTGGTCGAAGAAGAAGTCTATTATTTTATGAATGTCTTGCGTTTTTACAGGAGCAGTTTTATCGAAGAATTTGTCAATAGCAGAGTAGATTTCCTGAGTAGTTATTTTACCATCGTTATCGTTATCTGCAAAAGAATAAGGTTGACCTAGTATAGAGCCATATGAGTTCACTTCATCACTTGCACCTTCTTTGCACAAACTAGGATATACTTTGCAAATTAAATCGTGGTCCATTGATAAAGAATCGTTGTACATTTTTTGGAACATAGAATCGGTAATTGCTACTCCGCTATGACTCACATAAGCATTTAGTTGTGAGTTAGGTTCGGCATCTCTTAAGTCATTGATACCGTCACCATCGCTATCTAAGTCGCAACCATTGGCACCAACTTTCGCGCCCTCGGGGGTGAATGGGCATTTATCGGCAGGGTCTTTCACGCCGTCGCCGTCAGAATCGGCGTTAACTACTAAGGCATCCACATCCGGACCAGTATAAGTTGCAGCAGCAGGTTTTTTCTGGAAGTTGAATTGAAAGCCTAAGGTTGCCGACCAAATTCCGTCATTGCGAGTTCCGGCTTTGAAGTTGTCTAAATAATCTGTTTGTGCGAAGCAGTAAGTTCCTTGTATAAGGAAATCGGCATTTCTTCCTAATCGAGCCTTTAAACCAAAACCTACAGGAAACATCAATGCACTTTTAGCATAGTTATTATTGGGGTCTTTTAAATCTGATTCGTAAGTGAAATCACGGTTTGTTCTTTTGGCAAGAGGGATATTCGCCAAACTTTCTATCATGTTTCTAACACTGCCATCGCTCCAATAAAAATAACTTTCTCCATTTACATCTTTTAAATCTCCTTTAGAATCGAATAAGAAATAACCAGCTCCACCGAAGAGGTAAGGACCCAATTTTCCGCTTTTCATCATGTACTTGTTGTCAAGGTGAAAACCAAGAGTGAATTGTCCGCCCATCAAAGACGACTCAAAATTTAAATTTCTTGCACCCGATCTTTCATTGCTCGCTACTTCTCCATAAAAGCCGGTTATGTCGGCGCTAAACATTGTTAGGAATCTTTGGTTTAAAGAAATGGTATAGCCCAAACGCAAATCATCAACAGCACCCAGCTGTTTGAATTTACCTATATCACCAATATAGTTGAAAGCGCCACTGCCTGCTCCAATTCTAAATATATTGTGTTTGATAGAATCTTGTGCATCTACCAAACTAAGGCAAAGAGCTGATATAAGCGATAATACGCAGCGTAATTTCATGATTTATTTTTTGAATGTGCTCTAATTTAGAATTATTTTCATCATAAATAAATTTCGTTTAAAAGTTTGGCTTCAATAAGTACTTGGTATAGAATTTGTCAATCTCTGCAACGGCCTCTTCTGCAGTGTCTACAAGAATGTAAGAATCTAAATCTTCCTGACTGATATTCTTTTCTTTTAGCAAGGTGTTTTTAAACCATTCTATGAGTCCGCCCCAAAAATCTTTCCCCACCAAGATAATTGGAAAGTGGCCGATTTTTTGTGTCTGTATCAAAGTAATCGCCTCAAACAATTCGTCTAAAGTTCCAAATCCGCCAGGCAAAACAATAAACCCTTGTGCATATTTCACGAACATTACTTTACGCACAAAGAAATATTCAAAATCTAAATTTTTATCCTTGTCGATATAAGCGTTAGAAGATTGCTCAAAATGCAAATCGATATTTAAACCTACCGATTTTCCGCCACCTCTTTTAGCGCCTTTGTTGGCTGCTTCCATAATGCCGGGTCCACCGCCCGTAATTACACCATAACCGTGTTGGGTTAATTTATAAGCAATGTCTTCTGCCAGTATATAATATTTATTGTCTTGCGGAGTTCTTGCCGAACCAAAGATGGAAACACATGGGCCAATTACCGAAAGCTTATCGAAAGCATCAACAAACTCGGCCATGATTTTAAAAATAGCCCACGAGTCGTTGGTTTTTATTTCATTCCACTTCTTTTTCTTGAAAGCTTCTCTAACTCTTTTTTCTTCTTCTTTACCAGACATAGTGCAGTAATATTTTACTAAAGATAGGTGCAAAAAAGCTTAAAGAGTTGAAAAGGATAAAAACAATATCAAACATGCGTTGTTAATTGCTTAGTTCTTGTTTGAGGTACTGGCCAGTGACACTCTTTTTGTTTTTAGAGATTTCTTCAGGAGTTCCATCGGCTACAATAAATCCTCCGTTTTTGCCTCCTTCAGGCCCCATGTCCACCACATAATCGGCCAGTTTAATCACATCTAAATTGTGTTCAATCACCAAAACAGTATTTCCTTTGTCTACTAATTTTTGTAGAATTTCCATCAATATTCTAATGTCTTCAAAATGCAAACCTGTGGTAGGTTCATCTAAAATATACAATGTTTTTCCGGTGTCTTTTTTCGATAATTCGCTGGCTAGTTTGATTCGCTGCGCTTCACCGCCCGAAAGTGTTGTAGAAGGTTGTCCCAAATGAATATAACCCAAACCAACATTTACCAAAGTGTTTAATTTTTGAAATATTTTCGGGTGACTTTCAAAGAAAATTGCAGCTTCAGAAATACCTAAATTTAAAACATCGTTGATGTTTTTTCCTTTGTATTTTACGCGCAATGTTTCTGCATTAAATCGTTTGCCGTTGCACACTTCGCATTGCGCAAAAACATCGGGTAAAAAATTCATTTCTATTTTTTTTATACCTGCTCCTTTGCATTCCTCGCATCTTCCACCACTCACATTAAACGAAAAACGATTTGCTTTAAATCCTTTTATTTTCGATTCGGGAAGTAAGGCATATAAATTTCTGATTTCGGTATAAACATCGGTGTAAGTGGCCGGATTGGAGCGAGGAGTTCTGCCAATAGGTGCTTGGTCGATTTGAATGATTTTATCGATATTCTCTACGCCTTCAATACTTTTAAATGGAAGCGATAAGTTGTTCCCTTTGTTTACAGAATGATTGATGGCAGGATAGAGTGTTTCGTTAATGAGCGTCGATTTTCCGCTGCCACTCAATCCGCTTACACACACCAGTGTTCCTAAGGGTAAAGTGAAATTGACTTTCTTTAAATTGTTGCCTGTTGCTTCTTTTAAAACTATTTTTTGTCCGTTGCCTTTTCTTCTTTTGGAAGGTACTTCAATTTTTTTAATGCCTGATAAATATTGAAAGGTAGTGGAGTTTTTATTGCTTAATTTTTTAGGTGGGGCTGCGTCAATTATTTCTCCGCCATTGATGCCTGCGCCCGGACCAACATCTATCACGTAATCAGCCGCTTCAATCATTTCTTTGTCGTGTTCTACAACCAAAACCGAGTTTCCTGCATCGCGTAATTTCTTCAGTGAGTTGATTAGTTTAATGTTGTCTTTTTGATGCAAACCAATGCTAGGCTCATCTAAAATATACAACACGCCTACCAAATCAGAACCAATTTGAGAGGCCAATCGAATGCGCTGACTTTCTCCGCCCGATAGGCTTTTCGAACTTCTGTTTAAGCTGAGGTAATGCAAGCCCACATCAATCAAAAATTGAGATTTTCTTTTTATTTCTTTGATGATTTCAAAGCCAATTAGCATTTGATTTTTAGTGAATTTCTTTTCGATAGCGAACACCCAAGCATTAAAATCTTCTACATCTTGATTCACCAGTTGAGGTATGTTTTTACCGTCTATTTTAAAATGAACAGCAATTTTATTTAATCTATCACCATTGCATACTTCACAGGAAACATAATTGGAAAAAGTGCTCAACCATTTATCGGAGGTGCTTTCTTGCTCATCGGCCAACTGTTCTAACAAATTAATGATACCCGAAAAACCATCGGGTTCACCGTAAAACATTTCGTTCATCAGTTCTTCCGAATAATCATCAATTGGAGTAGTGATAGTGGCTTCGTGTTTTTTACACAATTTCTCCAATTGAGCGAAAATCCAGTTTTCACGGTATTTTCCCAAAGGTAATATTGCTCCGTTTTTAAGCGATAATTTTTTATTGGGGATAATTTTATTGGAATCGATTTCGGGAATGGTGCCTAAGCCTTTGCAGTGCGGACAAGCGCCGTAAGGAGAGTTAAATGAAAACAAATTTGGCTCTGGGTCGGGGTAGGAGAGTCCGGTAGTTGGACACATTAAATTTCTACTGTAAAACTTTAAAGTATTCGATTCGTGTTCACCAGCCATTACCACGCCATTGCCTACCTTCAATGCTGTTTCGATAGAAGATTTAAATCTATCGTCGGGTTCTTTCGATAAATCTAAGCGGTCAATCACCGCTTCAATATCGTGAATTTTATATCTGTCAACCTGGTAACCTTTGGTAAGTTCTATTATTTTCCCATCAACACGAACTCTTAAATAACCTTGTTTAATAAGCTTTTCAAACAATTCTCGATAATGTCCTTTTCTCCCTTTGATTAGTGGCGCATACAACACTACTTTTTTCTTGTAAAAATCTTGTGTGATTTTTTTTACAATTTGCGCAGTGGTGAAACGCACCATTTCTTCTCCACTTTCATATGAATAAGCAGTGCCTACGCGGGCAAAAAGCAATCGGAGTAAATCGTAAATTTCGGTGGTGGTGCCAACGGTAGAACGCGGGCTCTTACCTGTTGTTTTTTGTTCTATCGAAACCACCGGACTCAATCCTTCGATGCTATCTACATCGGGTTTTTCCAGGTTACCAAGATATTGACGCGCATAAACAGAGAAACTTTCAATGTATCGTCGCTGTCCTTCGGCATAAATAGTGTCAAAAGCCAACGATGATTTTCCACTGCCACTTAGGCCTGTAATTACAACTAGTTCGTTGCGAGGAATAGTAACAGAGATGTTTTTAAGGTTATGCTCTCTTGCGCCAAAAACCTTAATATATTCTTTGCTATCCTTTTTCATTATTTAGGGTCGGTGGCGGTTCCTGGGTCTGAGATGTCCATTAAAGTGTCATCTGCATTCCCTAATGAATCTTGAGGGGAAGAGATAAGTTCGGCGTATTGATAAATACCGCTTTTTGGAAACTTAAAAATATAGGTTTTTCCTCCTTTTACAGTTAATCTATTTTCGCGCAACCACGGGTTTAATGTTTTTAAAATTTTGTAGTTCGATCCTTTTTCTTTGGCATAATCCATTAAGTTCACAATGGTGCTGTCTATTTTAACATCGTAGGTGTTGTATGGAGGATAAGCATCTATATCGTCGGGGTCGTAGCCATAATATCTAGGATTAGAGAAAATAGCTTTGTAAGCCAAAATTCTAAACACATATCTTGATGTTTCTGTGTTGAGCAATAAATCATAATAATTTTTTACTTGTTGCTCGCGCATTCTGCTGTTCAACCCGCCCATACCCATGTTGTACGATGCTGCAACTGAAGTCCAGTTTTTAAATCTTTTATATGCCGCCTTAAAGTATTTACATGCTGCGTAAGTCGATTTTTCAACATCGTACCTGTCGTCTACTTCTTCACGAATCTCCATGTCGAATTCTTTGGCTGTGTTGGGCATCAACTGCCAAAAGCCAGTAGCGCCAACAGGAGAAACAACGTTGGTTAATCCACTTTCAATAACGGCTACGTACTTTAAATCTTCGGGAAGTCCTTGTTCACGTAAAATTCTTTCGATTAAAGGGAACCATCTTTTAGATCGTTTGAAATACATGATGGTTTCCGATTGCCAGTAGGCAGTTTTAAGAAGCTCCCTGTCGTATCGCTCTCTAATGTCGTCGCTTTGAAAAGGTACTGGCTCGCCACAAAAATTAATATCTGGAGAAATTTTAAAGTCTCTAAAAATCATGTAAAATGGAGACTTTTCGCTGTTCGTAGAGAAAGTGAACAACTCAAAAACACCAAATAAACCTAAAACGATAACTACTGCAGCAACACCTTTTTTCATTATTTTTTATCTTCTTTCTTTTTTCGCTTGGTAAGGTAGAAAAGAACAGAGAATAATAAAACACAATAAGTGCCAAAAAGATAGATTGTTATATAATTCCAATTGTTAATAAAGTGCAATACAGCTATGGCTAAACACATTGATACTGATGATATAGCGCAAAATACTATAGCTACGTGTCGATCGGTTAAGCCTGCGTAAGAGAGGTGATGGGTGGTGTGGTCTCTGCCGCCAACAAACGGACTTTGTCCCATCATCATGCGATTAATGGTTACGGTGGTTGTATCTACGATAGGTAAAATAAATACAATTACTGCGGATAATACTCTTTTAGAAAAAATCATTTCACCATTTTGATCGGCGCCATTCCAAAAGAAAATAACACCTATGGCTGCAAGCAGCACGCCTAAAAACTGACTTCCCGCATCGCCCATATACATTCGTGAAGGGCTCCAGTTGAAATATAAAAAGCCTAATAAGGCAGCCACTTGAACAAGGCAAATAATAAAGAATGCTTTTTGAGTTAAGTGCAAGTTAGTGTCGAGAACAATTAAGAATAAGGTAGTAAGGCAAACAAAAATAGAAACCGATGTGGTAATTGCATCCATGTTATCGAGCATATTGATAGAGTTCATCATGCCAATTACCCAAAAAATAGTGAGCGAAACATTTAGTATTTGGTTGTCGAAAAGCGTAATCACCGTGCCTGTAACCACCAATATAATTCCGCATAGAACTTGCCCCAAAAACTTCATTAGTGGCTTGGTGTTGTATGCATCATCTGCTAGGCCAATCATAAAGCCTAAAGAAGACGCTACTAATATTCCAATGGTAGCCGTATCTCCTGTTTCAAAATGTTTAAATGATGCTACAACAAAAGATACCAAGAACAATATATAAAATGATATTCCGCCAAAAGCAGGTTTAGAGGTGCTACCCCATCTAATTATGGTTCCGTCGTTATTGCTATTCGCCCTAACTCCTAATGTTTTTGAAAAATTGAGGAACAAACCATTAATCAAAACCGAAAATCCGATAATGATTAAAAACAAAGTGAGATAAAAAATTACATCGTAGATTTTAAGCATCTTTATTATTTAAAGTGCAAAAGTAAACTTTTACAAAATTAAAACAAACCCTTAAATTCAGTAAAGGCTTTTCCTTGTAAGTCTTTTTCCGAAATTATTGGATTATTTGTATCCCATTTGATGTTTAAGAACGCGTCATTCCAAATAATTAAACGTTCTGCTTCTTTGTTATACAGTGCTGTGCATTTGTAAGAAAAAATAGTGTCATCTTCTAGAGTTAAGAACCCATGAGCAAAGCCAGGGGGAATATAAAGGATTCTGTGGTTGTTTTCGGAAAGCAAAATATTTGTGTATTGTCCGTAGGTTGCAGATGCCTCTCTTAAATCTACAGCAATATCTTGAACAGCACCTTTTAAAACTTTAATGAGCTTACCTTGAGCAAACGGATTTATTTGAAAATGTAAACCTCTTAATGTGTTTTTAGACGATTTGGAAATGTTGTCTTGCACAAATTGAGATTGTATGCCGTACTTTTGAAAATCAACTTCATTAAAGGATTCGAAAAAATATCCTCTTTCATCAAAGAAAACTTTCGGTTCAATGATTAAAACATCCTTAATATTTGTTTCGAGTACTTTCATCTAAATAAGCCGGCTATTTCCCC
>CAMDPJ010000050.1 GCA_945903925.1 Chryseobacterium gleum | reverse complement strand
GTACCACCAATTGGATGTGGCCCATTCTCTCTCTACGTACTTTTTTCTCAGTTACTTCAACACCGCAACGGTCACAAACGATTCCTTTATACCGGATTCTTTTGTATTTACCGCAATGGCACTCCCAGTCTTTAACCGGACCAAAAATTCTCTCGCAAAACAAACCATCTCTTTCAGGTTTGTAGGTACGGTAGTTAATGGTCTCGGGCTTTAAAACTTCACCACTTGATCTTTCAAGGATCATTTCTGGTGACGCAAGACTAATAGTAATCCTGTCAAATTTTGGAGCGACCTTGTTGTTTTTTCTAAATGCCATGTATTTTATTAATTATAAAATTCAACAATCTGTTTCTTAAATCGGATTAATCAAGAGTAATGTTCAAACCTAGACCTCTTAACTCATGCAACAATACGTTGAATGATTCAGGGATTCCTGGTTCTGGCATTGGCTCACCTTTAACAATAGCTTCGTAAGCTTTTGCTCTACCTACAACGTCATCCGACTTAACAGTCAATATTTCCTGAAGGATATTAGCAGCACCAAATGCTTCGAGTGCCCAAACCTCCATCTCACCAAATCTTTGACCACCGAATTGAGCTTTACCACCCAATGGTTGTTGCGTAATAAGTGAGTATGGTCCGATTGATCTCGCATGCATCTTATCGTCCACCATGTGACCTAATTTAAGCATGTAGATAATACCAACAGTTGCCGGTTTATCAAAACGCTCACCTGTTCCACCATCATGTAAGTAAGTTTCTCCATTGATTGGAATACCTGCTTTTTTAGTGTACTCAGTAATTAAATCTGTAGAAGCTCCATCAAAAATTGGCGTTGCGAACTTCATTCCAAGTTTTTGTCCGGCCCAAGCCAATACAGTCTCGTAAATCTGTCCCAAGTTCATCCTTGAAGGCACCCCTAATGGGTTCAACACGATGTCTACTGGTGTTCCGTCTTCTAGGAACGGCATATCTTCATCTCTAACGATTCTAGCAACGATACCTTTGTTACCGTGACGACCAGCCATTTTATCACCCACTTTCAACTTACGTTTTTGTGCGATGTAAACTTTAGCCAATTGCAAGATACCAGCAGGAAGCTCATCACCAACAGTGATCGTAAACTTCTTACGTTTGTAGTATCCTAATAAATCGCTTGATTGGATATTAAAATTGTGAATTAATCTTTTTACAGAATCATTGGTTTTCTTATCAGCAGTCCAGTTCAAAGGATTAATAACATCGTAATCGATATCAGCAATAACCTTTTTAGTAAACTTACTTCCTTTAGGAACAATTTCCTCTTTGTAGTTATTGAATACACCACCAGATGCTTTACCATCGATTAATGTCATCAATTTTTCATAGAAAACAGCTCTTAATTCCAACAATTTTTTTCTGTGCTCTTCATCAACTTTAGTTAAAACTGCTTTTTCTTCAGTTCTAGCTTTTCTGTCTTTAACGGCACGAGAAAATAATTTTTTGTCGATTACCACACCTGTCATTGACGGTGGAACTTTCAACGATGCATCTTTAACATCACCAGCTTTATCACCAAAGATAGCTCTCAGGAGTTTCTCTTCAGGAGTTGGATCTGTTTCACCTTTTGGAGTAATTTTACCAATTAAGATATCACCTTCCTTGATGTGCGCACCAATTCTAATCATACCATTCTCATCCAAGTCTTTGGTCGCTTCTTCAGATACGTTAGGGATATCAGAAGTCAATTCTTCCATACCTCTTTTCGTATCACGAACATGCATTACAAACTCTTCAATATGAACAGATGTATATAAATCTTCTCTTGCAACTCTCTCAGAAATAACAATCGCATCCTCGAAGTTATACCCTTTCCAAGGCATGAAAGCAACTTTTAGGTTGATACCCAAAGCCAACTCACCACCTTCGGTAGCATAACCTTCGCATAACACTTGTCCTTTTTGAACTTTATCACCTTTCTTAACGATAGGTTTGAGGTTCATGCAAGTACTCTGATTGGTTTTTTTGAACTTAGTTAAACGGTATGCTTTCAAATCATCTTCGAAACTTACCAATCTATCTTCGTCGGTTCTGTTGTAACGAATTCTGATTTCCTCAGCATCAACGTACTCAACAGTTCCAGGACCTTCCGCGTTAATTAAAACACGAGAATCTTTAGCAACATCTTTCTCCAAACCAGTTCCAACGATTGGCGCTTGTGGCGACAATAACGGCACAGCTTGACGCATCATATTCGATCCCATCAAGGCACGGTTGGCATCATCATGCTCCAAGAAAGGAATCAATGAAGCCGCGATAGAAGCAATTTGATTTGGTGCGATATCCATCAATTGAACCTGTTCAGGAGCAATAACCGGATAATCTGCATCAAAACGTGCTTTAACAAGCTTGTTAGAGAAAGCACCTTTATCATTCACAGGTTCAGTTGCCTGCGCGATTAATTTACCTTCTTCTTCTTCAGCACTGTAATATTTAAACTCGCCAAAATTGGCTTTACCACCTTCTACAACTCTATAAGGAGTTTCGATAAATCCTAAACGGTTGATTTTCGCATAAACGCACAATGAAGAAATCAAACCGATATTCGGACCCTCGGGCGTTTCAATAGTACACAAACGACCGTAGTGCGTAAAGTGAACGTCACGAACCTCGAAACCAGCTCTCTCCCTTGATAAACCACCTGGCCCTAGTGCTGATAGACGACGCTTGTGCGTGATCTCCGACAATGGGTTGGTTTGATCCATAAATTGAGACAACTGATTTGTTCCAAAAAATGAATTGATTACAGATGAAAGTGTTTTTGCATTGATCAAGTCGGTAGCTGTAAACACCTCGTTGTCACGTACGTTCATACGCTCACGAATTGTTCTAGCCATTCTTGCTAAACCTACACCAAACTGAGCATACAACTGCTCACCTACTGTTCTAACACGACGATTCGACAAGTGGTCAATATCATCAATATCAGTTTTAGCATTGATCAATTGGATCAAATATTTAATAATGGCAATGATATCTTCTTTCGTCAATACCTTTGTATCACTAGGAATATTTAAACCTAATTTTTTATTGATTCTGTAGCGACCTACTTCGCCCAAATCATATCTTGTATCAGAAAAGAATAATTTGTCGATAACACCACGAGCCGTTTCTAAATCTGGCGGCTCAGCGTTTCTCAAAACACGGTAGATTTGCTCTACGGCTTCTTTCTCTGAGTTAGAAGTATCTTTTTGTAATGTGTTGTAGATGATTTCGAAATCAACTACTGAGGTATCTTGTTTGTGCAACAAGATACTTTTTGAACCAGAATCAACGATTTGGTCGATATGATCATCTTCTAAAATAGTTTCACGATCAATAATCACCTCGTTTCTTTCGATAGAAACAACCTCGCCGGTATCCTCATCCACAAAATCTTCCACCCAGCTTCTTAAAATTCTTGCAGCCAATTTGCGACCAACAACTTTTTTAAGATTTACTTTGCTTACCTTAATTTCGTCAGCTAAACCGAAAATCGCCAAGATATCTTTATCTCCTTCGTATCCTATAGCTCTTAATAAAGTGGTAACAGGTAATTTTTTCTTACGATCAATGTAAGCATACATAACATTATTAATGTCGGTAGCGAACTCAATCCAAGAACCTTTAAAAGGAATAATTCTAGCAGAATAAAGCTTAGTTCCATTTGCATGGCGACTTTGTCCGAAGAAAACCCCTGGTGAACGATGCAATTGAGAAACAACTACGCGCTCTGCACCGTTAATGATGAAAGTTCCTTTTGGGGTCATATAAGGAATGGTGCCCAGATAAACATCTTGCACTATAGTTTCAAAATCTTCGTGCTCTTCGTCAGTACAGTACAACTTTAATTTCGCTTTAAGCGGTAAACTATAAGTTAAACCTCTTTCAATACATTCTTCAATGGTATATCTTGGGGGATCAATAAAATAATCCAAAAATTCCAATACAAACTGATTTCTTGAATCACTGATTGGGAAATTCTCACTGAACACTTTGAATAAACCTTCGTCTTCTCTGCTCTCAGGAGTTGTTTCCAACTGGAAAAAGTTTCTAAAGGACTCTATTTGTATATCTAGGAAATCGGGATATTCCGGACGTTTGCCAGAGGCAAAACTATGTCTTTCTGTAATTGCTTTTGTTGCCAAGGATCTTGAATTTATAGAGTTAATACTAAAAGAACGTTCAAATAGCACAAAGGGTTTAGTCTGATCCGTCAGTTGACGGACAGACTAAACCTCTAAGTTTTAAAGAGAATTGATTTACTTCAACTCAACTTCAGCACCAGCTTCAGTTAACTGAGCTTTTAACGCTTCAGCATCAGCTTTGCTAATTCCTTCTTTTACTGCTTTTGGAGCTTGGTCTACTAAATCTTTAGCCTCTTTCAAGCCTAAACCAGTGATCTCTTTTACAAGTTTCACCACACCTAATTTAGCTGCACCACCTGATTTTAAGATCACATCGAAAGTAGTTTTCTCAGCAGCTGCTTCCGCAGGAGCAGCAGCAGCTACAGCTACAGCAGCAGCTGCAGGTTCGATACCGTACTCATCTTTCAAGATTTGTGCTAATTCATTTACTTCTTTTACTGTCAAGTTTACTAATTGCTCTGCAAACGCTTTTAAATCTGCCATGATTATTTGAATTTAAATGTTAAATTACTGTGTTAATTAATTTTTAATTACTCTGGTCTTTCTGATAACGTTTTAACTATACCTGAAAGCTTATTGCCTCCCGATTGTAGAGCGCCAATCACATTTTTAGCAGGTGATTGAAGCAATGCGATAAGATCAGCGATGAGATCATTTTTAGACTTGATGGAAGCAAGTGCATCTAATTGATCGCCGATGTAAGCACATTCCTCTACAAAAGCTGCTTTTACAAGCGGCTTAGGATTTTTCTTTCTGAACGATTTGATCACTTTAGCTGGCATACTTCCAGATTCAGTGTACAAAATAGCAGTAGAACCTTTCAACGTTGGAATTAGCTCTTGGAAATCTCTTCCCTCAGCTCTCTCCATTGCTTTTTTAAGCAAAGAGTTTTTTACAACGTGAATTCTAATACCTTGTTCATGAAAAAGACGGCGTAAGCTATTGGTAGCTTCTACAGTCATCGAAGACATGTCTGTAAGGTAGAAGTTAGGATTTGCTTCTAACTGACCTTTCAGATTTAGGATTACCTGATTTTTCTCTTCTCTTGTCATGAATTTTTAATTTATATAAAGGCGCGTAACAGACGTTTGTTAATTCATAAAAGAGTTAGCTTCTAAAGCAATTCCAGGACTCATAGTGCTTGAAAGCGTGATGCTTTTCAAATAGATTCCTTTCGCAGCAGAAGGTTTCAATTTTACGATAGTTGAAATTAATTCTTGCGCATTCTCAGCAATTTGAGCCGCATCAAAAGAAACTTTTCCAACTGAAGCGTGAATGATACCAGTTTTGTCAACTTTAAAGTCGATTTTACCAGCCTTGATTTCGGTAACAGCTTTACCAATTTCCATGGTTACTGTTCCAGCTTTAGGGTTAGGCATTAAACCACGTGGTCCAAGAACTTTACCTAAAGCACCTACTTTACCCATTACAGATGGCATGGTGATAATCACATCGATATCGGTCCACCCACCTTTAATCTTTTCAATATACTCGTCCAAACCAGCAAAGTCAGCACCAGCATCTAACGCTTCTTTCACTTTATCAGGTGTACATAGAACCAAAGCTCTAACTACTTTACCTGTACCGTGAGGAAGAGTAACAATACCTCTAACCATCTGATTTGCTTTACGAGGGTCAACTCCTAAACGGATATTCAAATCCACAGAAGAATCAAACTTCGTGTAAGTGATTTCCTTTACAATTTTAGCAGCTTCTGCTAAACTGTATGATTTAGTGTTGTCAAATTTGGCCTGCGCCATCTTCTGATTCTTCGTCAACTTTGCCATAAAACAAACTAATTATTAATAATTCTACTTAATTACTTTTTTAAAGGAGATTCTCCTTCAACTGTGATCCCCATGCTTCTTGCTGTTCCAGCTACCATAGACATTGCTGAGTCCAAAGAGAAACAGTTCATATCTACAATTTTGTCTTTAGCAATTTCTTCCACTTGAGCCCAAGTCACTTTACCTACTTTAATTCTGTTTGGTTGAGCAGAACCATCTTTAACTTTAGATAGATCTTTCAACTGCGCAGAAACTGGAGGTTGCTTAATAATGAAATCGAATGAACGATCTGAATAAACAGTAATCACTGCTGGAAGCAATTTCCCTGGTCTATCTTGAGTTCTAGCGTTGAACTGCTTACAGAACTCCATGATGTTAACACCTTTAGCTCCTAAAGCCGGACCAATTGGAGGTGCAGGGTTTGCCGCTCCACCTCTTACTTGCAATTTAACTACTGCTGTAATTTCCTTTGCCATTTTATTCTTTTTAAATTGTCAATTACTCTTTTTCTACTTGCATGAAAGATAATTCTAATGGAGTTTTTCTTCCGAAAATCTTCACCATAACTTTCAATTTTTTCTTTTCCTCGTTGATTTCTTCGATAACGCCCGAGAAGCTGTTGAACGGACCATCAATTACCTTAACGGTTTCTCCTACGATGAAAGGAATATTAATTTCTTCATTGGACTCCGCCAACTCATCCACTTTTCCTAGAATTCTGTTCACCTCAGACATTCTAAGCGGAACTGGAGACCCATTTTTATCGCCTAAGAAACCAATTACGCCAGTTACATTTTTTATAGCGTGAGGAACTTCTCCCATAAGAGCAGCCTCAATCAAAATATAACCAGGAAAGAAGTTTCTTTCTTTGCTTATTTTTTTTCCTTTTCTGATTTGGTACACCTTCTCAGTGGGAATCAATATTTGCTTAACATAGTCACTTAATCCAAGAGCACGAATTTCATTTTCGATATACTCACGTACCTTGTTTTCTTTTCCGCTTATTGAGCGCACCACATACCACTTCAGCACCAATTCATTATTTGTTTTTGCTTCTGCCATACTTCAATAATTTCTAATAAACGAGTCCTGATAAAAAGTTCAAGATGAAATCCATTCCAAAGATTAACAATGAAAAGATTGCAACTCCAGCCAACACCAACAATGCGGTGCTTTGAATTTCTTTCCAAGTAGGCCAAGAAACTTTGTAAACCAGTTCGTTATATATGTCTGCAAAATATGCTTTCATCTTCATTTTATTTTAAGCACGGGAGGGGAGAATCGAACTCACAACCTCAGGTTTTGGAGACCTACGCTCTGCCAATTGAGCTACTCCCGTAAAGGCCCAACTTTGTAAGGACACTAAAAGCTATCCCGAAAATCGGGATAGCTTCAGTACCTTGAGTAAGGTCAATTAAATTAGTCTAAGATCTCTAGTACTTGACCAGCACCAACAGTTCTTCCACCCTCTCTGATTGCGAAACGTAAACCTTTGTTCAAGGCAACTGGCATAATCAAATCTACAGTGATAGTAACGTTGTCACCAGGCATAACCATTTCACGACCTTCAGGTAAAGTGATTTCACCTGTCATGTCGGTAGTTCTTAAGTAGAACTGTGGTCTGTATTTATTGTGGAAAGGAGTGTGACGACCACCTTCTTCTTTCTTCAATACGTAAACCTCAGCTTTGAATTTTTTATGAGGTTTGATTGATCCTGGCTTAGCCATTACCATTCCTCTTTTGATTCCTTCTTTATCGATACCTCTTAAAAGTAAACCAACGTTATCACCAGCTTGACCTCTGTCCAATAATTTTCTGAACATCTCAACACCTGTAATGATTGACATCTGTTTAGTCTCAGTTAAACCTGTGATTTCAACCTCGTCACCAACATTGATAACACCTGTTTCAATTCTACCAGTAGCAACAGTACCACGACCAGTAATTGAGAACACGTCTTCAACTGGCATCAAAAATGGTTTGTCAACTTCACGCGGAGGAACTGGTATATCTTTATCTACAGCATCCATCAAAGCTTTAACAGTATCAACCCATTTCGGCTCACCGTTCAATGCACCAAGCGCAGAACCTTGAATAACTGAAATAGTATCACCTTCGAAGCTATAGAATGACAATAATTCTCTGATTTCGATCTCTACTAACTCTAATAACTCAGGATCATCAACCATATCCACTTTGTTCATGAATACAACGATTTTAGGTACACCTACCTGACGAGCTAATAAGATGTGCTCACGAGTTTGTGGCATTGGTCCGTCAGTAGCAGCAACTACCAAGATAGCACCGTCCATTTGAGCAGCACCTGTAACCATGTTTTTAACGTAATCCGCGTGACCAGGACAATCTACGTGTGCGTAGTGTCTAGTTGCCGTTTCATACTCAACGTGAGAAGTATTGATAGTGATACCTCTCTCCTTTTCTTCGGGAGCGTTATCAATAGAGTCAAAATTTCTCACTGCGCAAAGACCTAAGTCTGATAGCACTTTTGTAATTGCGGCAGTTAATGTTGTTTTGCCGTGGTCAACGTGACCAATCGTTCCGATGTTTACGTGTGGCTTTGATCGGTTGAAACTTTCTTTAGCCATGACTTTCCTAAATTTTAATTAATTAATATATTAAACCTACAATAAAAAACTTCCTAAATGCGCAATACGTAGAGCCAGCTACGGGACTTGAACCCGTGACCTCTTCCTTACCAAGGAAGTGCTCTACCACTGAGCTAAACCGGCTTATAAATAAGCCATAAATAAAAAAGAGCGGGAGACGAGACTCGGACTCGCGACCCTCAGCTTGGAAGGCTGATGCTCTACCAACTGAGCTACTCCCGCTTTTTTATCTTTCGTTTGAGTGCGCTAGCTTTTGGTAAAATCGCTATCGGTTAAGATACTCAAACTATTGTTTTGTGGGGAGAACAGGATTCGAACCTGTGAAGGCGTACACCAACAGATTTACAGTCTGTCCTCGTTAACCACTTGAGTATCTCCCCAACTTTCTCAATATTTAAAAGAACCAAACAATCACTCTCTTAACTCACCCCCACCGCCTGTTTTATGAGCCGGTGGAGGGATTGACTTTGTCTTTCCCTCCCCGTCTCTACGAGCCGGTGGAGGGATTCGAACCCCCGACCAGCTGATTACAAATCAGCTGCTCTGGCCAACTGAGCTACACCGGCATTTTCACTTAAAAAAAGAACTACTTCGATTTTAAGGATGGCAAATGTAGGTAAAGTTTTTTAATTCACAACAACATTAATATAAAGTTTTTGTAAAAAAAAATACGGACTTGAATATTTTCAAGTCCGCACTCCGGAAAGCCTTGCAGCTTTTTATTTTTCACCATTAATTAGAAACTTATTCTATTTCAGCGTGTTTCGCTGATGTTTCTTTGGTTTTTTGTTTGGTTAATTGTGTTCTCAATGCATCAACAGCAGTATCAACAGCTTCCTCAAAAGTTTTGCATTGTTTCTTAGCGAAGAGCTCTTTTCCTGGGATATTGACCTTAATCTCAGCAATTTTATTTGCTGCATCTTCTGATTTATCCAACCTTAAAAAAACCTCACTATCTATGATTTTATCATAAAAAGTTTCTAGCTTAATCACCTTTGATTGCACGAAGTCTAACAGTTTCTTTTCGGCACTAAAGTTCACTGAATTTAATTTTATTTTCATACTGTTGGGGTTTTAGGCTCTAGGATGAGCTTGGTTATACACTTTTTTTAATTTCTCAATTGAATTGTGAGTATACACTTGTGTTGCAGCAAGATTAGCGTGTCCGAGTAATTCTTTAATTGCATTTAAGTCAGCTCCATTATTCAACATGTGCGTGGCAAAACTGTGACGCAAAACATGCGGACTCCTCTTCTGATGCGTGCTAACCATGCTTAGGAATTTATTCACTACTCTATATACAAATTTCTCGTACAATTGATCCCCTTTATCTGTTAATAACAAGTAGTCTTCTTTACTACTTATTCTAAACGACAAGTAATCGTTAATTGTTACCGTTAAAGATAAATTAATTGGAATTATTCTTTCTTTATTTCCTTTTCCTAAAACTTTAATGGAATTATCGCCATAATCAACATCATAAATCTTAAGATTGATAATCTCTGAAAGCCTCATTCCTGTTAAGTAAAGTATTTCAATAATTAATTTATCACGTTTGCCATGAAAGTCTTCGGTTTCAAAATCAACCTGATCTAAAAGAATATCCATTTTACTTTCTTCCACAAAAGTGGGCAATAGTTTTTTTAATTTAGGCAATACTACGCCGTGAGCAGGAGACACTTTTAACTGTCCGAGCTTCATCAAAAACTTATAAAAAGATTTGATAGACGATATTTTTCGGTGCACCGATTTAGACTGCAAGCCCTTTTCCACCATCTCTACTATCCAAGCTCGAACCATTAAAGAATTGGCGTGGGTAGAATCTTCTATTTCATAAGAATCTTTGAGATACGCTAAATAAGTCTCTATGTCGTGTTGATAAGCTAAAACGGTGTGGGGAGAGTAACGTTTTTCAATAGTTAGATATTGGAGGAAATCTTGTAAAGGCATATAAATAAAAATAGGAAGAATTTTTTAAAATACCTGAATCGCGTTGGATTAAAATACCTTAAAAAATTCTTCCCGTTCTAATTTAAAGGGAAATGCTGAAATTAAATTTCAGATAAGTTTCTTTTCAATTTCTCTACGTAAACAGCTTTTTTGTTAGCCTCTCTGTTTGTTACAGATGGTTTTTCAAATGCTTGTCGGTATCTTAAATCCTTCAAAACCTTAGTTTTTTCGAACTTTCTTTTGTATTTCTTCAACGCTCTTTCGATGTTGTCGCCTTCTTTTACTTGAACTACTAACATATCTTTTATTTTCTAATAGGCAGCAAATATATGAATTCATTTAATAGAAGCAAAAATTCGCAGCAGAAAAGTTTTATTTTACCAATTATCTACCGCTAACTGAAGGCAAACACCAAGAAAAACGATGTCTTTAATGATGAAATGGTTAGGTGCAAAGCACCAATCAGACACCATTCTAAAATGCGCCAAACCCATCATTCCTTCAGCAGAAGGCGTTGTAAAATAAAAACTCAGCGTAATTAAAAATGTAATTGTTCCCAGTATTCCGCCCATCAATGCAGCTTTTTGATTTTTGAAACTAAAGAAAATTAATAAGGCTATTAATATCTCCATTCCACCTATCAATCCTGAAACAAAAGCATGAGAACCCAATTTGTACATCCATGATAAAATGGGACTATTTGAGACATCCGCAAAAATCCCTTCTGCTTCTTCACTTGTGAATTTATACATCCCAATAAAAAAGAGAACTATACCAACTCCGATACGTGATAAATTAACGCCTAAATTTCTCATAACTTAATTTTTACCAAGGGTTTTCAATATCTTTTTTCTCAAACAAATGATTTCGCTGGGTATAATAAGAATCTTTGCGCTTTTTAAGCATCATTAAATCCTTATTGAATAAGCGATAAAGTGAAGATATAGGGAAAACAAAAAGATAAAATAGTAAAGTCAAAATAATTTTCGACATTACCCAGCTCATAGCTTCGCCTAATTTCAACCAAGCTTTGGCAATAAATCCACTGAGAAAGAATTGAGGATACAAAGCGAGGACGATGAAAACAATGGTGACATAGAGGAAACTAGCATTATTAATATCGCGCAATGCAAATAAATGAACAACCATGAAAGCCAAAGCCAACACCAATAAAGTTTGCGTGATTTTATGCGAATCTAACTTCATTTAAAACAAAGGATAAATAAAGGGGCCGATAGCTGAAGAAGCAGCAAATACAAGTAACACACCTAGTAGCACAATAACAATAATCACTGGCATCAACCAAAATTTCTTGCGCTCTTTTATAAAATTCCAAATGTCTTTTAAAAATTCCACGGTGCTAATTTAATCTAAAACATATTCATCTTTCCAATTGTCTTTCTCTTTCCATTCGGGTTGATCTTGCTTAGAGAACAAAAAATTGCCAACAGCCAAATAATCCATTTCTGTTCTCATCAAGCATTTGTAGGCATCTTCGGGCGTGCAAACGATGGGTTCTCCACGCACATTAAAACTTGTATTCACTAGTATTCCATCTCCAGTTTTTTCTTTAAAAGCAGTAATCAATGCATGATATTGCGGATTGGTTTCTTTGTGCACCGATTGAATTCGCGCAGAAAAATCGATGTGAGTTACTGATGGAATATCTGATCGTAAATGGTACAATTTATCTTTCAAGGGTAAAGAACTATAATCAGAAGGCAATGGTTTCAAACG
>CAMDPJ010000049.1 GCA_945903925.1 Chryseobacterium gleum | reverse complement strand
CTGACGGCCCTTCACAGGGTCGTTCGACATTATATCCATTCCCAATCGGTGGTAGTTGTAATTACATGTTCTAATGGGGTCGTAAACAGGGTTCATTAAGTTCTCTATCAACCAGTATCTGCCTTGATTTCCATCGTTGGAAGTCCATCCCGCTTGTCCCGAATTGTTATTCAATACATTAAGCGCTTTTTGGAAATAATCACTTCCACCTTTTAAAGAAAAACTGTCGTGATCGTACGCCAAAATGATGTATGCATAATAAGCCAGCACAGATGTAAGATTAGAAATTGCTTCGTTATCTGTGTAATCTAAAGCCTGATTTAACGAATAAGTAAAATTAAAATTATCGTCTTGAATACTCAACATGGCCGCCTTCAAATTGGTGCCGTAAATTGGGCGAGATGACTGCACCTGCAAACTGGCGGTAAACGAAGCATTGTCATCGGCCACTTTACTGATAGTAATGAAAAAATTACATTCAATTTTCTCTACCAAAGCGTACATATCGTTGGTCCATTTTCTATTGTTCATGAAATCGAAAATGTCTTTTTTCATTTTTTGGTACACCGAAGGATCGGCACCTGTGATTTGCTGATAGTTAATATCCACAGTGCAATTCAACTCTTGAGAAAAAGCTAAGGGCGCTGCAAACAACAGTAGTAAGGCAATTATTTTATTCATTTTTTTGACTTATCAAAATGATTTCTTCAACGATATCTGCAGCAATTTCTTTTTTCGACTTCTTCTCAAACGTTTTGTACTTGCCTTTAGTATTCACGAATGAAACGGTATTGTAATCACTTCCGAATGCTTCGTTTTGGGCGCTCACAGAATTGAGAACAATGAATTCGGCATTTTTATTTTTAGCCTTTTGCGCCGCATTTTCTTCTTCATTTTCGGTCTCCATAGCAAAGCCCACAACAGTTTGCTGCTTGGTTTTAGTACTTCCTAAATGCGCTAAAATATCTTTCGTTTTTTGAAGCTGCAAAGTAAATTGATCTTCTTTCTTTTTGATTTTTTGCTCCGCTTTCTCCACAGGTGAATAATCGGCAACAGCTGCGGCTAAAACGGCAATAGACACATTTTCAAAATTAGCATTTGCAGCATCATACATTTGTTGCGCCGATTGCACATCTATTCTATAAATATTAGGAACGATGGTTTTCACATCCGACGGACCAATAATCAATGTCACATCCGCCCCTTTTCTAGCCAATTCTTCGGCAATGGCAACACCCATTTTTCCCGAAGAATGATTACCCACAAAACGAACAGGGTCGATAGCTTCGTATGTGGGACCGGAGGTCACCAAAGCCTTTTTCCCCAGCAAAGGTTGAGCACTCAAATGAAATTTAATATGCTCTACAATTTCTTCTGGTTCGGCCATTCTGCCTTCGCCTATTAAACCCGAGGCCAATAAGCCTACCCCTGGCTGAATTATGATATTTCCGAAAGTCTTTAGCTTTTCTATATTCTCTTTGGTTGCTGGATGCTGGAACATATCCACATCCATCGCAGGAGCAAACAATACTTTACATCGGGCAGAAAGATAAACCGCCATCAATAAATTATCACAAGCGCCATGAGCCATTTTACTCAATGTGTTGGCACTGGCTGGCGCAATCACCATCATATCGGCCCACAAGCCTAAATCAACGTGATTGTTCCAAACTCCGTCTGCATTGGAAAATGCCGACAATACCTTGTTTTCCGATAATACAGATAAAGTGAGGGGGGTTATAAAATCAGAAGCGGAAGGAGTCATTACAACTTTCACTTCCGCTTCTTCTTTCTTTAATATTCTAACAAGTTGGGCTATTTTATAAGCCGCTATACTTGCGGTAACTCCAATCAATATTTTTTTGCCTTTAAGCATGAAGACAAAAAAGTAATTAATTAGTCGTTAGACACTTCTTTTGTTTCCGCTTCTGGCTGTTCTTTAGACGGATTTCTATAGTAGATTTCGCCGTCTTCCCACTCTTTAGAAGCAATTAAACCTGGTTTAGGTAAACGCTCATAAAATTTAGAGATTTCAATTTGTTCACGGTTTTCAAAAACCTCTTCTAAGCTATCTGTAGCGGTTGCAAACTCTTCCAATTTTTGGTTCAATTCTGTTTTCAAATCAACACCAATTTGGTTAGCTCTTTTAGCCAATACATTGATTACTTCGTAGATATTACCATCATTTGTAAAAGCATTAACGTCTCTTGTGATAGTGCTGCTTGCCGCTTTTGTTTTTTTGTAATCCATGGTTTACTTCTTTAATTTTTCAATTTTAGCATTCATCTTAGCTTCCAATTCCTCTAACTTTATTAAAGTTTCGGGTTTTTTAAAGCTTCTTTTCTTTAACTCTTTAACTGCCTCAAGTGCCTTATAGTATTGGGCTTTACGCTCATACTTCTCCGACTTTTTAGCATACTTGTATTCAGAAAGAGCCCACAAATATACAATTTCATCCTGAAATTCCCCCACTTTTCCTTCATCTAATTGCTTTTTGGCTTCTAGCTTAACCCACGAGTACTTCTCTTTATCCCATTGGGCCTGAAAAAGCGCCAGAGGATAGCTGTTTTTTGCAGCAAGAGCTTGCTCGCAATAAAACTTGCCTTTTGAAGCTGAAGAAGAGCCATCCAAAACACTTTCCCATTTAGAATATGCTTGAAATATTTCCTCATATTTCTGAAGCTTAGTAAAATCATTCGCCTTTTCAGCTTCTTTTAATTTCGACTCTAAGCCGCGAACCACATACTTTTGTTGTTCTCCTTTATCTGCAGTTTGAGCCGCATACGAAAAATAGTACTTCGCCGCCTTTTCAAAGTTCAACATATCGTAATACTCATCGGCAATTTGAGAAGGTAAAACTTGAATGGCCTTACTAGCAAATTTGTAATCTCTTTCCAATTCATGAAAATACGTTGATGCGGTAAAATCAACATTTTCTTTCGCTCTTTCGAACAAAGAACGATACGCAATTAATTCATTCGATTTCTTATCGGCTTCCACCGATTGAGCATACAAATACTGAGATTTTAAACGATAATAGGTCAGTTCATTTCTTTGTGTGCTAAACTCATTGGCCTTTAACAGCTCTTCAAATCCACTCATTGCCTTTTTGTAATCGGCTTTTTCAAAATAGTACTTAGGCAAATTGTACTTTATTCCACTCAACTTGTCAATACTTTTGCTTTTGTATTTTACAGCATCTTCTAATTTTTTAGCATCGGGATATTTTGCAATAAATTTATCGGCATGCACAATCACCTCTTTAAATCGATCTAATTGCTTTTCCTCTACACTTTTTGCTGCATAATTGAAAGCACTTTCAACCATCATTAAACGAACATTCTCTACCATTTTTGAATCGGGAAAATCATTGCAAAACCCTTCTCCTGTTACCATGCACGATTTATATTCGCCAATTTTGTAGTACAAATTCACCGATTCAAAGCCCTTTTGTTCCAACTTCACCTGCAACTTATCTACACTCTCATTGGCTTGTGCCGAATAGGTTCCTTTAGGATATTTATCTAAAAATAACTGAAATTCATCTAAGGATTTGTGCGTGTGCTCTTGATCTAAATAATAAGCTGGGGAAAATTTCATGTAGCAAACACCTATCATGTGCTGAATTTCTTCGGCATACTCACTTCTAGGAAAAGCCTGCACAAATCTTCGAAACTGATGGGCCGCAAAAAGATAATCCTCTAAATGATAGTCGCAATATACCCAATAGTAAAAAATCAATTCCGATTTTTGGGTACCTCTATAAATCTGCATTAGCTCTTTGTACAACTCAGATGCATGCTCATAATCTCCTTTGTCGTAATATTTTTTGGCCATCTCATACTTGTACTCATAGTTGGTGCTTTCTTGCACTTTCTTAAAGCTGTCGCAAGAAAAAGCGAGCATGATGATAAAAATGGCGAGGTATGGTTTCAAATTCATAGCGCGAAAATAGTGATTCAGGTTAAGCTAACGAAACGCTTAGCTCATTATTTTAATAGCCATAGCTTGGGCCTGCAAAAACAACGAGGAATTGATGCCTAAATCCAAGCCTTTGTTCTCTAAATAGAGTACAATATTTTCGGTAGCCATATTGCCTACGAGGTCGTCTTTGGCCATCGGACAGCCGCCAAATCCCTTAATAGCACCTTCAAATCTTCGCACGCCAACTTGGTAAGCAGCATCTATTTTTTCTTGCCAGTGCAAAGGGTGACTGTGCAAATGCACACCAAATTCAACATCGGGTAAATTATTTTGCAAAGCAGATAAAACTGCTGTGATTGATTCTTTATTAGAGGTTCCAATGGTATCAGAAACCGCCATCAACCCCACTCCTGCTTCTTTTAGTTTCTGCGCCCATTCAACAACGATATCGTTATTCCACTCTTCTTCATAAGGATTGCCAAAAGCCATCGACAAATAAACCACCGATTTTTTATCGTGCTTGTTACACAAATCTAAAATCGCTTTCACCCTATCCATCGATTGTTCGCACGTGGCATTGGTATTTCTCAATTGAAATTGTTCTGAAACAGAGAAAGGGAACCCCAAATAGCTTATCTCTTTATGTTTACAAGCATCTTCGGCACCGCGCTCATTGGCAATAATAGCCAGCAGTTTACTTTTGGTAGCACTCAAATCTAAATTAGCCAATACCTCAGCGGTATCTTTCATTTGAGGAATGGCCTTTGGAGAAACAAAACTCCCGAAATCCAATACATCAAATCCCACTTTTAAGAGCAAGTTGATATATTCTATTTTTTGGGCGGTGGGTATAAAATCATACAAACCTTGCATGGCATCACGAGGACATTCAACCAATGTTATTTTTTCTGACATGATTTAAAGCTAAAGGAAGTTTTGGTAAAATGCAATTGTGGGTAAGTTTCAATTGTAGGGTTACCTATTTAAATGTCAAGCTGATATTTTTCAAAAACTAAACTTCCGTAGGCGTTAAACACTCAATCTTCCTAAATACATTCCCTCTTCTTCCTTAAATAAAATCTCAAAAGAATATCCTTGTTTCTCTGCGATTTCTTTCATTTTATCTTCATCAATAAATAACCATTTAAAAGCCTCGCCTATGTATTTCTTGAAACTCATTTGATACTCTACTTCTCCATAATATGGGCCATTCAAATCGAAATTCACAGAACCATCTTCTTCTAAAAACATGTCGAGAATATCGCACGAGTCGAAAATAATTTGTCCGTTAGAATGTAACAAACCTTTCGCTCGTTTTAAAAATTCCTCCAAGCCTTCTATCGTTCCACAAACACCAATGCCATTCATCATCATTAAAATGGTATCGAATTTTCCTTCAATTTTATCATTAAATTCTTGGCAAATAAAATTCTTTACTCCTCGCTCAACAGCCACTTCACAACAACCTTGTGAATTGTCTAAAGCCAAAATTTCAATATTATTATTTTTTAATTCTAAGGCGTGAGAACCAACGCCTGCACCAATTTCTAAAACTTTGCCCTTACATGCAGCAAGTGCAACATGCTCAATTTCGGGCATCTCCTTATGGGTACGAAATAAATAAGAAACGGGAATTATTGATTCTTCATTGATACTACTATTCACCACAATATCAGCAGCTTTTCCTTTAGCAACAAACTCTTTGCAAGCAATACCTATAACATCTACTGAAGCAGATTTTTTCATCTGCCAATGTTAGAAATAATTTTTTAGGTTTTTAGATTCTAAATACGGATCCCAATCGTCTTGCGTCATTAAAGGTTTTACTTCAAGTAAGGTATTGTCGTGTTTGTTAAAAACAGCTTGTACATAATAGTTGGCCAAACTGTATAAGCGCAAGCGCAACATACCTTGCACCACCACCTCATCCATTAACAATCCTTTTCTATTTAGAACCAAAAGACTTTCTTTTATTTCCAATTTTCGTAATTCATTAATATCCATGCTGAGTGTTTTCTTATGTAACGAGGCACGGCATTTGTAAGTTTAAAAAGCAAGGTTGAAGTTTTCAACATTGCATTGCGAAAATCATATTTCACTTTATTTACAGGGCTTTTAGAATTTAGTTAAATTCGAAGGGATGAAAAAAAGTAAAAACAACTTAGCATTAAAACTTAAAGGAACTGTAGTTGTAGCTTTGTTGTCGTTTTCTGTTTTCGCGCAAACTGCTCCCAAAATATTCACCAAAGATTTTAATGAAGATGGCGCCAACGACGATTTGGTGGTGAACTATTTTTTAGGAATGTTGGATTATGCTATTTATACCGACGGACTCACCAAAACACAATATAAATTTGTGTTTCAGCGCCAAGAAACAAAACATGGCATCGCAAAAATCACTCCTATTCCCATGTACTTTAGAAGTGAAAAAGGAGAAAAGGCTTTACCAAAAATCGACAGCTTAATTTTTACTATTCCGCTTACCAAAAACATCGACAATTCTTTGGTTTGGTTGCTCGACAACTACATTTCAAAAACAGCATCCAATAGCAAATATTTTAGTTACCAAAGTTCTTACGAACCATCGTGGATTCCATCAAAACCAGAAATGCCCAATAACTATCGCTTAAAAATTGAAGACACCACTTTGTTGTATGCCATGTATAAGAGTCAGCAACTGAAAGATACTTCTTCGGCAGCTTACATCACCTACTTAGGGAAATTTCAAACTCGTGCCATTTCTATGAGTAAATCAGATGTAAACATTATTTATCCACTCACACTCGATTCTACCCCAAAATTCAAGCTGTACCAAAGCGCGCACGGCGTTTTCATCAAAAAAGATTCTTTTTATTCGTGGGTATTTGTTAGTGATGGCGGATTGTATAACAACATTCAAAAATTAGAGTGGGAAAGCATACAGCAGGTAGATGCCTATAAAGATTTTGTAGTTGTGCTTAACCAACCCTACCCTGCCATTCGAAACAACATTTATATTGTAGATTGGAAAAGAGGAAGAACCTTTGAATTTAAACGCGATTTTATTTTTGCCGATGCTCCAGGTTATTATTTCATCGACAACTTTGAGATTATAGAAAATCAATTGTATCTCTTTGTTAAAATTCGCCCCTCGGCCCTAGAATACAAACAAATTTCTATAAATCTAACGCCTATCGCAGAAGAAATGGGCAAAACAAAATAAAATTTCACCCCTCATTTTAATATTGCTTTTCTTTCATTTTTGCTTAACTTCCCAGCTACAAAAAATGAGTTATGAGCAAATTATTATTACTAAGCACAATACTATTTACCCACCTACTTTTCGCACAAAATTTTACTGAAAAAGCAATTGGCACTACTACTTTCGATTTGCAAACCAATGGCTCTTCGCAAAAAAGAATAGTAAACAATAGCGATGGAACAATTTCTGCCGTTTGGATGCTGTCTACCAATCCTAATTCTAAGAGTCCGAACGACAGAGGTACTGGCTACAACTATTTCAACGGAACTTCATGGAAATACAACGCCGGAAATATTATTAGCAGAATAGAAACTCAAATAACAGGATGGCCTAACATTTTGTTGTTGGCCAATGGTAAAGAAGTAGTTATCTCGCATCGTAATTCAGATACTTCTTTACTTATGCTTTCAAGAAATACAAAGGGAAGTGGCACTTGGACAGAAAAAAAATTATTTCCAGGGCAACATTTACTGTGGAGCAGAGCTGTTGCAGGGGGCCCAGATGGCAACACTATTCATGTAATTGCAGCAACACCAATGACCGATGATGGTGGATCTTTAGTATATGGAATGGATGGAAATATGCTGTATGCTAAATCTACTGATGGTGGCGTAAACTGGACTACTCCCGACACCATTGCTGGTGTGGACACCTCATGGACTGTTTCTATTAAAGGTGATTACTACAACATTGACGCAAACGGCAATAATGTAGCGATTGTATTGGCTTGTAAATGGATGGATGTGGTAGTGCTTAAATCAGCAGATAATGGTGACCACTGGACCAAAAAAGTAGTATCTGATTTTCCTTACGATAAGTTTGAAGAAGCCAAAACATTAGTTACCGACACGCCTTACACTTGCGATGGAGCAACTGAAATATTGGTTGACAACAATGGTAAAGCCCACATTTGGTATGGATTTACTCGATTATTAAACGATGTAACAGGCGATAGCGCAATTTCTTATTATTCTGGTACAAATGGTTTGTATTATTGGAATGAGACAGAATTTCTTCCGCACTTAATTGCCCAGTCCATCGATTTAGATAATGATCAAACAATTTCTCCTGCTAAAAAGAATTATAAATTCCCATCTTACGGTGTAGGTCTATCATCAATGCCTTCTGCTGGAGTAGACCAAAACAATGCCCTCTACTTGGTTTATTCTGCCTTTACTGAAGAATGGTATTCTGTAGGTGATTCTATCAACTACCGCCATATTTACGCGATAAAATCTGAGGATGGTGGTAACAACTGGAGCTTAGTGCCCAATGATATCACACCAGCAACCGAAAAAGCAAGCTCCTTCCACGAATATGTATACCCATCTTTAGCCAAGCATGTAGATAGTCACTTGCACGTGATTGTTCAGGAAGATGACACCCCTGGTGCTTACATCTTAGAGGAAAATATGTTAGGAAACTACAACAACATATTGTACCTAAAACTTTCCACTGCTTTAAATGTATCGGTAAATGAAATAAAAAATGAAAGTTTTTCTTTTGTGATTTATCCTAATCCCAGCAGCGCTGCTAACATTCATTTGATTTACGAATTGAAGCAAAGTGAAAATATCACTGTAAATATTCACAATGTGTTGGGCGAAAAAATTGAAAGTAAAAACTTAGGAATTCAAAATACAGGTAAGCAGCAATACTCTATTGGCAACTCTAATTTAGGTGCGGGAGTCTATTTTGTACAAGTGCATACAGGCAGCAATAGCGGTGTTCAAAAATTAGTAATACAATAGGCACAACAGAAGTTAATCTACTTCTGCTTACCTAATCTTCTCAACGAAAAGAAAGAATAATCTTTAGTAGATGAAAAAATGCCCGATTGGGCATTGCGAACATCTTCAATGGAGTAGAATGATGTTGGATTGTGCTTTAAAACTACCGCGATGACTTGCTTTAAATTTTTGCGGGCAACAACGGTGAAAATAATTTTTATCGGACCTTGCGATCCTTGTCCGTCGACAATAGATATTCCATGATTGCCTGCGGTGAGCTCTTTCACCAAAGCCTCACAGTCTTGATCGGTGATGATGCGCAACATTTGTAAGCCCAAAGCCAATCGCTCTTCTAAAATTAAACCGATGTAATTACCAGTAGCAAATCCGGCTGCCCAAGCCACATAATGTTGCCAGCTATTGGCCTCATTAAAAATTTGTTTGGCTACTATTATCCAAATCAAAACTTCAAAAAAACCGAGCAATGGTGCAAACTTCTTAAAGCCTCTGGCCACAAAAATATGGCGCATGGTACCTAAAGAAACATCCACCAATCTCGAACAAAAGATAAGTAAGGGAAATATGATCCAATTGAAATAATCGAAATCGGGCATAAAAAAGACGTTCAATGTTCAATGTTTAAAGTTCAATGTTAGCTAACTTTGAACATTGAACATTGAACGATTTAATTATTTGAGTATTTCTCGTGAAATCACCACTTTTTGAATTTCACTTGTTCCTTCACCAATGGTACACAACTTAGCATCTCTGTAATATTTCTCTGCTGGAAAATCTTTGATGTAGCCATATCCGCCATGAATTTGTACTCCATCGTTGGCCACTTCTACTGCAATTTCAGAAGAATACAATTTAGCCATAGCCGATTCTTTGGATACTGGCAAATGATTGTTTTTTAAATAAGCAGCACGGAAAATCAACATTTCTGCTGCATCAATTTTAGTCGCCATATCAGCCAATTTGAAAGCTATGGCTTGAAAATCGGAAATAGATTTACCAAACTGCTGGCGCTCTTTAGAATACTTCAAAGCAGCTTCATAAGCTCCTTTCGCAATACCTAAACCTAAAGCTGCAATAGAAATTCTACCACCATCTAATATCGCTAAAGCTTGTTTAAATCCGCTACCTACTTCGCCTAATCTGCATGAATCGGGAATTTTACAATCTTGAAAAATCAACTCCGCTGTTTCCGATGCACGCATGCCTAATTTATCTTCTTTCTTACCTGCTGTAAAACCTGCAATACCCTTATCAATCAAAAAAGCAGTTGCATTATTTTTTTCACCAAGTTTGCCTGTACGTGTCATCAACACCACAACATCACCCGAAATACCATGAGTGATAAAAGTTTTAGAACCATTGATAACCCAACCATCTCCATCTCGAACCGCCGTGGTTATCATGTTTGCTGCATCAGAACCTGTACTTGGTTCTGTTAAACCCCAAGCACCAATAAATTCGGCAGTAGCCAATTTTGGCACATATTTTCTTTTTTGATCATCGTTACCGAAGTACAAAATATGATTGGTGCATAAAGAATTGTGCGCAGCCATTGATAAACCAATACCGCCACACACTTTAGAAATCTCTGTTATTGCGGTTACATATTCGTTGTAGCCAAAACCCGACCCACCATATTCTTCGGGAACCAAAACGCCCATCAATCCTAATTCACCCATTTTTTTGAAAACATCAACCGGGAAAATTTGTTTTTCGTCCCAATGATTTCTGAAAGGAAGTATTTCTTTTTGTGCAAAATCGCGTACCATTTGCGCAATCATCTTTTGGTTTTCATCTAAGCTAAAATCCATATATCGCCTTTATAAAATTATTAACTAATGCCCGCGGGGGCTGCCCTCAATACGCAGCAAGAGAAATAATGTTGGTGTTGTACTTCAATAATTTTTCACGCCCTTTTAAATCACTTAACTCGATGATAAAACCGAAGCCTGCAACATCGCCACCAATTGATTTTACTAACTCAGCAGCAGCAACAGCAGTGCCGCCAGTTGCCAATAAATCATCGTGAATTAAAACTCTGCTTCCTTTCACCAAAGCATCAGTATGAATTTCAATTTCGGCGGTACCATATTCCAATTCATATTCAACTTTGTTTTTATTGAAAGGTAATTTGCCCGCTTTACGCACTGGAACAAAAGGAACATTAAGTTCGTCGGCCAAAGAGATTCCAAACAAAAAACCTCTGCTTTCTATACCAATAATTGCATCTACTTTTAGCTTGCGCGCTTCAACAGCCAAAGCTTTAACTATTTGCCTTCTTACTCTAAAATCCACTAAAAGGGGAGTAATATCTTTAAATAAGATACCTGGTTTTGGAAAATCTTGTACATCTCGTACAGTGCTTTTTATTTTTTCTGAAATCATTGTAGTAAAATATAAGGTTCAATCAAATATAATAGAGAATCGCTGAAAACTTGTGTTTTCATTAAATCTTTTATTGATGAGAATTTTCCGTGTTGATTTCGATAATTCACCAATATTTTAGCACGCTTATATCCTATTCTTCTAAACTTCGCCAATTCTTCTTCAGTATCGATATTGATGTTGTATCTCTTCACCAAGGACGAATTAACCAACACATCATCTTTTATTTTTAGATACAAAACAGAATCTAAACCATACACTTGCAGCAATTGTTCTTTAGAAACGTATCCGCCAATAATCTCTCGATATTTAAGAATGCGAGATGCGAAGCTCTCTCCTATTCCATTGAGTAAAACCAATTGTTCTTGTGCGGCCGAATTCAATTCTACAGGCTCTATTTTAGGTTTTGAGTAAACAGATTTGGGTTTAGTGTAATCATTAGAATATTTCGATTCATACTTTTTCTTTTCGTAAACCTTCCATTCTTTTTTGGGATAAGCACTTTGATACACTGTATCTTTCTTTTGAACGGCTGCGGCCTTCACTAACGACATACTTTGCGCGGGAAAAAAGAAATATTTACCCGCAATAAAAAGCAATGATAGTAAAAACAACAGATACAGGCCCCTTCTCTCTGAAGAGGAAAATAATAATGGATATTTCATGAGATATATTTAGTTAGTTAGATACAAAGTCAAGTTGTGTAATTGATGTGTAGGACAATAGTTCCTTCGGGGTACCTCAGGATGACATACTAGGTCTTCCTTACTGTGGTTGTCATCATGAGGTACCCCGAAGGAACTATTGTCCTACACGTAAATCATGTTTGTTCTTATCGCGAAGCTTTCATTTGCTGCTCTACAATGGCTATTCCTTCTTCAAAAGAACGAGGAGAATAACCTAAATCTTTAATGGCTTTATCGAGAATGAATCCTGTAATTGGCGGCCGCTTTGCTGGCTGTTTCAAGGATTCTGATGAAATAGGTTTAATAAGTGATTTATCTAAATGATAGTAATCGGCCACCTTTTGCACCAACTCAATAATGCTCATGTAAT
>CAMDPJ010000048.1 GCA_945903925.1 Chryseobacterium gleum | reverse complement strand
TAGAATTGTAGAAATCAATAATTAATTATGAAAACTCTGAAAAAAATTACAGGAAGTGTTAGCCTTTTGCTCTTAAGCACCATCACACTGAATGCTCAAAGTTTAAAAGAAGCCATTAAATTAACAGAAGGTGAAAAATATCCTAAGGCGGCGGCTGCTTTTCAAAACTTAATAAAAGCCGACCCTCTTAACGCTCAAAATTATTTCTTTAGCGCCAATAATTATTTTAAATGGGGAGAAACTGATTCTGCTAAAGCGGTTTATCAGCGTGGTATTGCTGCCACACCGAAAAGCGCGATAAACTATGCTGGTTTGGGGCAAGTGCAGTGGGCTACCAAAGACACAGCCAATGGCGCAGCCAACTTGAATAAAGCTTTGTTAATGAGTAAATCGAAAAACATTTTAGTGATCAACAAAGTGGCCGATGCTTACATCAATTACGATTTCAAAAAAATAGCTGTGGCGCAAGCCTTATTGGTAAAAGCCGAAAAGAAAAATTACAAAAACATCGATTTGCATATCTTAAAAGGAGATGCTTTCATGGCAATCAGCAAAAACGTTGAAGGTTTTTCATCCTACGAGACTGCATACGACTTAGACTCTACTTCCTTCAACGTACTATTAAAATTAGGAAAGGTAATGGCCGGAACTAGAAATTACGAGCGTGCATTAGACTATTTAGTAGCCGTTAATGTGATGGATTCTACCTTCGTGCCTGCTTACAAAGAGAAAGCTTATTTGTGCGAAAAAATGGAAAACCACGAATTGGCTATTGAGCAATTGAGAAAGTACTTGTCGTACAACGAAAACTTAGAAGCTAGAACCGACTTAGCTCGTAACTTATTCTTAAACAGAGAATACGCCAACGCTGTTCAAGAAATCAACACCATTCAAACCACTAATAACAGTAATATTTATTTGTATCGTTTGGCGGGTTACTCGTTATTTGAAACTGCAGCATACGACAGTAGCGCTCAATTTATGCAAACATTTTTCGAAAGGGCTTCAGCAGATAAATCTGTAGAAATTAAAACCAGTGATTACAGATATTACGGAAAAGCTCTAGCTAAAATATCTCAAGATTCTGCTGCTTTGGTATACTTGCATAAATCTTTAGAAAAAGATTCAACCATTATCGACTTAAACACAGACATTGCTAACAGCTACTACCGGTTAAAAAACTACCAAGAAGCTGCTAAATACCATGAAAGAAAAATCTTAAAAAGAGGCGACAAAGCCGAAGCTAGAGACTATAATTCATTGGCTACTGCATACTATTACAACAAAGAATATGTAAAAGCCGATTCTATTTTCACTAAAGTAATTGAATTAAAACCTGAGTTGTTTTCAGGTTACCTTTGGAGAGCGAAATCGAATGAAATGTTAGACCCAGATTGTAAATCAGGTAAAGCGGTACCTTTTTATGAAACAGTTCTAGAAAAAGCAAATCCAGAGAAAAACAAGAAAGACATGATTAACGCTCGCTTGTATATTGGTTTCCATTACATTCAAAACAAGAATTTCAAAAAAGCAAAAGAACAATATGTCGAAATTTTGAAATTAGATCCTAATAGTCCACAAGCTATAAGATTCATGAGTACAAAAGAAGCTAAGTCTGTTAAGTAATAAGATAGAAAACAATAAAAAAGGCGTTGGTTCAATTGACCAGCGCCTTTTTTGTATGATGTATTTAAACTATAGAATTTCAGCAATATTTTTTTAAGCAAAATTCTTCATGCAGGGGCTTCCGTCAGCTGACGGATAGTCATGGTCGAAAGAAAAATAGCACGTCTTTTTTTGATTACAATCTTTACGAATGGGGTCAATAACTTCACTTCTCTCCGTCAGCTGACGGAGAGAAGTGAAGTTATTGACCCCATTTGTGAAAATAGCACTTAAAATTTATTCGAATTTAATTTCTTCCGACCATGACGAGGAGTGAGGCCTAACAGTTAGGGAATTATATTCTACTTCATCTTCTCGTAATACTGAATAGCCGTAGTCATATTAATTTTTACCCCTTTGTAAAAAGCAATCAAAAAAGAATCTTGCAAACCTTTGGCTTTCAAACTTTCTTTGTAAGCAGAGGCTTCTGCCGGATTTTTAAATTCACCCGTAATATATCTTTTCAGACCTTGTTCAGTAGTTTCAATTTTTAAATCGGGAATGGTTGCCAATATTTTTTGAACCTCTGCTGGTGGCTCAGCTGCAAACAAACCTACCTGAACATGAATTTTAAGGAAGGCTAAATTAACAGAATCTTTAGATGTTGAAGTTTGTTTTGGCGCTTCATCCTCTTTCTTTTCTTCAACAACTTTCACCTCTGCATTTTGTTTTGGAGAAATTTGTTTTTGAGTAGTATCTACGGGTACTTTTTTAAATTCATCGGCACCCACAAAATCAGCAACAGAAATTCTTACACCATCTTTATACGCAGTAACAAAAGCATCGGTAAAAGTTTCATTGCGCATCGATATTTTAAGTTCTTGAGCCTGTTTGTAGTTGTCTAAAGAACCTACAGCATAGCGCACCAAACTATCTTGCCCGTCGAAACGAACCACTTGTACACCTTTAAAAGCCGTTTCACTAACTTTATTTTTGAACGCACCTAATTGAACACGATACACCACTTTACCATCTTTTACTACCTCTTGTTTGGCCGCTACCTTTGTATTTGGAATTTGCTTGAACAGTGTGCCATCGTATTTCACTATTTCGGCATTAAATCCTTGATCACTCATTTTTTTTGCACGGGCTTTTGCTGAATCTAAACTCACATAATTACCTGCTGTATAGGTTGTTTTATTAGGATTGGAAGTCTCTGTTCCTCTAACATCTGCAATGTTTAAGATTTTATCCATATCCTTATTGCTCACCCCTTTGTCGAATTCTCCCACCTTCACTGTAAACTTGCCTACTAAATCTTTGTTTTTAACAGAGTCTATTGGCGAATTAACAAGCACAGGCTCTTTTGTTCCAGAAGCTTTCACCAATTTACCATCTTGCACTTTAACAATCTCTGTTTTGAATCCATTTTGTTTTAAAATCGCGGCTTCTTTTTGAGCCGTTTCAACCGATTCAAATCCGGTATTCGCACTCAACACATCTTTGGTACCATCGGCATTATCAACCTTCAAATTTTGAGGCAAGAGCTTGTCGATTTTTTGTTGTTCGCCAGCAGTGGTAATCGGTGTTATTTTGCTAATTTTTACAGCATACTTACCTTCCATCAGTTCTAAATCAGTAGGCTGCTTAATTACTGGTGCTTTAAAGAAAGCAGAATCTTTATCATCTATCACTTTACCTTCTTGAATCTTCACTACCTTAGCATCTTTAAATTCTTTTTTGAAAGCAGATAAATCAACAGAAGCTGAAGTTAAATCTTTGTATTTACCTGTAATAAACTGAGTAGAATTCTTTTCGCCAGATATCGCTTTCACGTCTTTATCGGCAGTGATGAATTTGGCTTTATCTTCAGCATTGGCACTAGCAGGTGTAGTACCTAACTGAATGGCGTAATGTCCTTCTTTATCTTTTAATTTACCTTTTTCTTGCTCTTGTTTTTCTAGTTCTGCTGCTTTATCAAAATCCTCAACAGGAACAAATGTATTGCCTTTCTGCATCACAACTATAGCCATAGGAAACTTGTCGTCTAACAATTGTTTCCGACGCGCTTTCGCCAATTCAATATCTGCAAATTTACCCACAAAATACCCAGTAATGGTATCGTTCATAGTAGCAGCGATAATATCGGGTTGGGCTAAAAATTTGTCGACCAAATTATCCGGAATTTTTTTGGAATATTCGCCCACCAAAACTCTATATATAGAGTTTCCACTTCTGTTGGCGTCGGCCAATTTCACCAATATTTCGTAAGGAATATCTAAAGAATCAATATACCTGCGGTACCATTTTTCGTAATCTGCAGCGGTCATTTCTACCCCATTCGCATTCACAAAAGCTTTGGCTGCTGATTCCTCTTTATCTAAATAATCGGGTACATCGTCGTGGTCACTGTCTAGTGGACAGCCAATGCTGTCTACGACAACACCTTTGGGTGTGGCTAAACAGCGGTCGTACCAATCGAACACACCATCATTATCAGTATCGGTAGTGTTAATGGTAAAATAATCTACGAATTGAAAATCTTTTTTCGCTCTGGCAGCACCACCCAACAAGTCGTAGTGAAGCGAAGCTGAGTTGTAAAAGAAATAATCATTACTCGCGTTTCCTGCACGCAAACCTGTGCCAGCGTCAGAAACATTGTCAACATTATCGGTAAAAGTATAATGAAAACAAGAGCCCATACGCAAAGTAAATCTATCGCTAATATTGAACTGCACACCTACGCCAACAGGCACAGAAAAACTTACTCTGGCGTAATTACCTAGGCCATCTAAATTCAAACCACGTAAATCACTTTCGTAATCGTAATCTCTTTTTAATTCAATAGCGTCGACAGCATTAGTAGCGGTTTGCGCAATATTTTTGATTGAGCCATCATCCCAATGAAAATAGGGGTTTCCTGCAGCATTTACCAAATCGGCTTTAGAGTTAAACTCAAAAGTTTCGAAACCAATAGAAGTATAAGGTTGAATGACATTGTTGTGAAATAAATGGCCCCAATTGTACAAGCCATAAGCTGAAAAAGAATTTACACGAGTTTGAAAATTAAGGTTAGCCCCTGTGTTTTGATTCCCCGTCATGGTAGCATTCATGTAGGTGAAACCCAAATCGAAATACGAATTTATTTTACGCGATACATCGAAGGAAAAACCCATTTGGCCGACAAAAGGCGAATTAGCCTTGTTATTATTCACCTCACCATAAAAACTAAAATAGCCCGCCCCAAAGCCTACTTGTGGCCTAAATTCTTTACTGCTTAAAGTTTGAGAAAACGAAGTAAAGCCCGCACTAAGCAAGCAAAGTAGAAAGAGTAGATATTTTATCTTTTTCTTAAGGGGATTCACAAATTTCAATTGTAAAATTAAAGCAGAACGTTTCTTCTACGCTACCTTTCTAAAATTAGTTTAATTATGATTTGGATAAAGCAAAAAGGGAGTAAACAATGAACATCAAAGCGTTAGTAAAACAAAAAGCTCCCGTCGTTAAACGGAAGCTTTCTATATATCAATCAAAAGATATTATTTGTTCACAGAATCAACCACAGCTTTGAAAGCTTCTGGGTGATTGGCAGCTAAATCAGCTAACGTTTTTCTGTTCAATTCAATACCTGAAGTACTTACTTTACCAATGAATTGAGAATAAGACATGCCGTGCTCACGAGCACCAGCGTTAATTCTTTGAATCCAAAGAGCTCTGTAATTTCTTTTCTTTTGTTTACGTCCGCTATAAGCGTAAGTCAAACCTTTTTCAATTGCGTTTTTCGCAACCGACCACACATTTTTAGCTCTACCAAAGTACCCCTTGGCGTGCTTGAGGGCCTTTTTCTTTTTCGCTTTGCTAGCGACTGAGTTTGTTGATCTAGGCATACAATCTTAGTTTTTTTGATGGTTAGCGGCTATCTATTACGACAACGCTTGTTGGCTAAACATCTGGTTAAACAATAACAAGGGAATTATTTCCCTATGGTCAAAAGCAATTTGATTCTTCCTTCGTTGGTAGAATGTACCATTCCGGTTGCAGTCAAAGCTCTTTTTCTTTTCGTGCTTTTCTTAGTCAGTATGTGACGTTTGTAAGCATGTTTTCTTTTTAATTTTCCCGAACCAGTAACCTCGAATCTCTTCTTAGCGCTGGAATTCTTCTTCATTTTTGGCATAACACTCTATTTATATAAAACTCTTAATCTATTCACTAAACGCATTGTAATGCGGCTTTACATTACTTTTTTGGTGCAATCATTACAATCATCTTCTTTCCTTCCAATTGCGGCATTCCTTCAGCTTTTCCAAACTCCTCTAGTTCGTTAACGAACTTCAGCAACAAAATCTGACCTCTTTCTTTGTACACAATCGCTCTACCTTTAAAGAACACGTAAGCCTTAACTTTCGCTCCATCTTCCAAGAACTCCTGCGCATGTTTCAACTTAAAGTTAAAGTCATGTTCATCGGTGTTGGGTCCAAAACGAATCTCTTTAATAACAACAGCCTGAGTGTTTTTCTTAATCTCCTTCTGCTTTTTCTTCTGTTGGTATAAAAACTTTTTGTAGTCAGTAATCTTACAAACAGGTGGTTCAGCGTTAGGTGAGATCTCCACCAAGTCAAGCTCCATTTCTTTAGCTAAAGCTATTGCTTCTCTTATTGGATATACTGCAGAATCAATACCTTCACCTACTACCCTAACTTCACGATTCGTAATTTCCTCGTTGGTGCGGTGTGGATTCTTTTTAATGAATCTACCACCTCTCGGACGCGGGGGTCCGCCTGCCGGTTTTTTGAAATTGGGATTAAAGCCTCCTGGTTGTCTCATCTATTTTTCTAACGCGTTATTAATTTCTTTTTTTATTAATTCTACAAAATCTTCCAACTTCATTTTCCCTAAATCTTCGCCTCCATGTTTCCTCACAGCTACTACTCCTTCGCTGATTTCCTTCTCTCCTAGCACAAGCATATAAGGAACTTTTTTCATCTCCGCCTCACGAATTTTCTTTCCTATCGTTTCATTACGGTCATCAACGAATCCGCGAATATCGGAATTATTTAGCAAACTCAAAATATTTTCGGCCTCTGAATTGAATTTTTCACTTAATGGTAATATTGCGAGCTGGTCGGGCATCAACCATAAAGGGAAGTTTCCTGCACAATGCTCAATCAAAATCGCGATAAATCTTTCTAAAGAACCAAATGGGGCGCGGTGAATCATTACCGGACGGTGTTTTTTGTCGTCACTGCCAATGTATTCCAGCTCGAAACGCTCTGGTAAGTTGTAATCTACCTGAATAGTACCCAACTGCCATTTTCTGCCAATCACGTCTTTCACCATGAAGTCTAACTTCGGACCATAAAAAGCCGCTTCACCATATTCAGTAACAGTTTTCAAACCTTTCTTAGCGGCAGAATCGATAATTGCTTGTTCTGCCTGCTCCCAATTTTCGTCGCTACCTATGTATTTAGAACGATCTTCTTTATCGCGTAATGATATTTGAGCAGTATACTCATTAAAGCCAAAAACCTTAAATACATATTGTACTAAATCAATCACTTTCTCAAACTCTTCATTCAATTGATCTTGACGGCAGAAAATATGTGCATCATCTTGCGTAAAACCTCTCACACGAGTCAATCCATGCAACTCTCCACTTTGCTCGTACCGGTAAACAGTGCCAAACTCAGCAAAACGAACTGGCAAGTCTTTATATGAACGAGGTTTAGTTTTGTAAATCTCGCAGTGGTGCGGACAGTTCATCGGTTTCAAGAAAAACTGTTCCCCTTCTTGAGGAGTTTCTATCGGCTGAAATGAATCCTTGCCGTATTTCTCGTAATGTCCAGATGTCTTATATAATTCCACATTTCCAATATGCGGCGTAATTACCGGCAAATAACCAGCTTGCGCTTGAGCTTTCTTCAAGAAATTAGTCAATCTATCTCTCAAATCAGCACCTTTAGGCAACCACAAAGGTAAACCTTGTCCCACTTTTTGAGAAAAAGCAAATAACTCCAACTCTTTACCCAGCTTACGATGGTCCCGTTTTAATGCCTCTTCCAACATCGCCAAGTAATCGGTCAATTCTTTTTGCTTAGGAAAAGTAATAGCATACAAACGTGTTAACTGCTTGCGCTTTTCGTCGCCTCTCCAATAAGCACCCGCCACTTTCATCACCTTCGCTGCTTTAATAAAAGAAGTATCGGGAATGTGCGGTCCGCGGCATAAGTCAGTAAAACTCCCTTGCGAATAGAAAGTAATCTCTCCATCAGTCAAGCCTTCCAGCAACTCTAATTTATATTCGTCACCTTTTTCGGTGAAGTAAGCAATAGCATCAGCCTTAGAAACACAAGTTCTTTTGTACTCACTTTTCAAACGAGCCAAATCCAACATTTTATCTTCAATTTTTTTGAAATCGGCATCGGTGATGGTTTTTCCACCCAAATCGATATCGTAGTAAAAACCATTTTCAATGGCCGGACCGATTCCAAACTTTGTTCCAGGGTAAAGAGATTCAATAGCCTCGGCCAATAAATGCGCCGATGAATGCCACATGGTAGCTTTACCATCGTTGTCGTTCCATGTATGTAAAACTATAGATGCGTTGGTTTCAATCGTTCGCGACAAATCCTGAATTTCTCCATTAACTTTAATAGAAAGGCAATTGCGCGCCAATCCTTCTGATATGCTTTTAGCGATATCCATTCCAGTAACCCCTAGAGGATACTCGCGAACAGAACCATCTGGCAAAGTAACTTGAATCATAACTTTTAATAAAGGCCGTAAAAATAAGAAAAAGAGAGCGAACCTTTATATTAAGTTTAAAAAAGAAAAAGGTTCATGCAGGGGCGAATCTATGCAGTCGCCCAATGCTAAATAAAAGCGAAGGGCGACCGCAATGGTATGCCATGGCAAATAAACTACTTCGTTTTAGGAAAATTTTTTCTCTTTAAAATTTCTTTTGGGATCAAAAAATGAAATAAAAAAAATCTAATTTAAATGACTTACGCGCGCTTATCTTCTCTTTGTACCCCGCCCACCAATTTTCTTGCTAGAATTTCCTCCAGTACTCTTACCACCGCTTTTTGGTTTATTTGTACTTCTACCTCCACCCGATTTTCTAGCGTATCTATCGTTTCTATTCGCATCTAAATGAGAGAAACGAGAAGGTGATTTCGATTTAGGTGTGCTTGATTTCTTTGGCGCTTCACCCAATGATTTTTTGGGCGAATTCGATTTGTGTTTTTTTGGTTTTTCTTCAGGTTTTCGGGATGTTTCAGAAGACGAATGTTCAATCATTTTGTAAATAGATTGCATCTCGCTAGCGTTGAGTTCTCGCCAATCACCAACAGGTATTCCTTTCAAACTTATATTCATGATGCGCACACGCTCGAGCTTCGTTACTTCGTAACCAAAATGTTCGGCCATGCGGCGAATTTGCCTATTCAATCCTTGCACCAAAACAATGCGAAAAACATTGGCAGCCTCTTGTGTGATTTTACATTTCTTGGTGGTTACGCCCAACATAGGCACACCTTCACTCATACCTTCAATCACTGCATCAGTAAGCTGTTTGTTTACCGTTACCACATATTCTTTTTCGTGCTTGTTACCAGCACGCAAAATCTTGTTTACCAAATCACCATTGTTGGTGAGAAAAATTAATCCTTGAGAATCTTTGTCTAATCGTCCGATAGGAAAAATGCGTTTACTATGATTTACAAACTGAACAATATTATCGCGTATGCCCGCTTCAGTTGTTGATGTAACGCCCACAGGTTTATTGAGTGCAATAAAAACTTGGTCTTCATTGGCGCGAGGTTCTAGTTCATGTCCGTTCACCCTCACTACATCTCCCGACTTAACCTGATCGCCAATTACAGCGCGTTTACCATTGATAAAAACATTTCCTTTTTCAATAAAACGATCGGCTTCACGGCGCGAGCATAATCCGCTTTCGCTAATGAATTTATTAAGACGTATCTCGGGTGACTTCATATTTTTTTATTTAATCAGGCTCATGATTTCGCTTAAATCGGGAACCAAAATAATTTCTGTTCTTCTGTTTTTGGATCTTCCTTCTGGAGTTTCGTTGGTAGCAATAGGATGAAACTCTCCTTTTCCAGAAGAAGTCAATCTAGCTGGAGAAACTTTGTTGTCGATTAACAAACGAACTACAGAGCTAGCGCGGTACGCGCTCAAATCCCAATTGTCGCGATATACCGCATTTTTAATAGGTAAATTATCGGTGTGACCTTCAACTGAAATTTCGAAAGTCGTATCGTTTTTCAATACGGCACCTAACTTTTGTAAAGCTTCAATACCTCGAGCTTCCACCTCAGCACTTCCCGATTTAAACAACAATTTATCTAACAAGGAAACATACAATTTGCCATCTTTCAATTCTACGGTTAATTCAGATGGAGAGAAATCTACCAATGCCTTTTTGATAGATGCAAACAAATTATCTAACATCGCCTGACGCTCGGCCAATAAGCTTTCTAAATTATCCACCTTCTTTTGTTTTTCTTCTAACTCAATTCCTTTTTTGGTTAAAGTTTCGCCCAACTTAGCCAACTCTTCGCCAGTTGATTTTTTTAAAAAATCGTATGTTTTTTTAAGGTCGAAAAACTCTTGTTCGGTATCGGCCAACTTTTTTTTCTCAGTTCTCAATAACTTCCCCAATATGGTTGTATCGGCTTGTAAAGATTTGCTTTGCGTGCACAAAGAATCTCTTTCATGCAAAGAAGTTTTGTAGCGTTTGGTGTAAAGTTTTTGCACCAACGGTTTATCTTGAACGGCAGAATCGCAAGCCTTATGCGGTGCGCATGAAGCAATAAAAGCGACAGTAACTAACAACAATATATTTTTCATTTGATTAGATTTTAATCGAATGTACGCTATATAAAGAAAGAAAAGCATCTCAAAACACTTACTTTTTCAAATCATCAATGTTTAAAAACCATTCAAATAGTCTTTTTCTGCTTACTTTCGCCTAATGAGTAATTTTAAATGTGTTCTATTCGATTGTGATGGTGTTTTGGTGGATACCGAAACCACTTCGTTTAGAGTTTTTGGAGAAGTTTTAAGCGATTTGGGCTACCAAGCGCCTATCGCCAAAATGGCCGTAGATTTTTCGGGAACTTCTTTAGGCGCTTCTATGCGGCATGTAGAAAAAATTTTCGATATGAATTTGCCCGATAATTTCGAAGCTGTCTTTCGTGAAAAATCATTCGAAGCTTTCAAAAAAGAGGTTACCCCCATTCCTCATATTCACGAATTATTAGAAGATTTTCCTTTGCCATTTTGCACAGCATCAAGCGCTCAAAAAGCAAAAATAATATTGAACCTCACCACAGCTAAATTGATTCATCATTTCGAAAATAAAATTTATAGCGCTTACGAAATTCAAAAATGGAAACCCGACCCCGATATATTTTTATGGGCTGCCAAAGAAATGGGATTCGCTGTACAAGACTGCTTAGTGGTGGAAGATAGCTTTTCGGGGTTAACTGCTGCTCGCGCTGGCGGATTTAAAGCCATTGGCTACGCACCAAAAGAACACAATGTGAAACTATTAAAACCAATGAGCGTTCCGCTCATTAGCGATATTCGCGAAGTAAAAAACTACTTATAAAAAAATAAGCATGGAAACTGCATTTGAAAAAACACCAAAGAGTTCTAAAACAATTCAGTTTCAGGATTGTGATATGTTCGGACATTTAAATAACGGGCGATTCATCGATTACTTCCTCAATGCACGCGAAGACCATTTGGTGAATTTTTACGACCTTGATATTTTCGCCATGACACGCGAAAAAGCTGTTGCTTGGTTTGTGGGCAAACACGAAATAGTTTACAGAAAACCGGCTAACCTTCGTGAAGAAGTAATTATCACTTCTGAAGTAACCAACTTTGTAGACAAATCTATCACCGTTGAAATGGTGATGTACAATAAAGAACAAACTCATGTAAAAGCTGTCTTGCGCTCAACCTTTGTTCACATCAACTTAAAAACACTTAAAGCTACTTCGCACGACGAAGAACTTACTACATTACTAAATGGAGTGCTCATTTTTAGACCAATGATTGATGTGTTTGAAAGAGCGATAGAGATTGAAAAAAGCATGGTGAAATAAATAGTATCTTCGCCTCATGGACGGACTTCGTAAACTTGCTGCCACCAGCGACACTATCATTGCCCCCGCCACAGCGCCGGGCATTGGTGCTATTGCTGTTATACGCTTATCAGGTGCAGATGCAATTGCAAAATGCAGCACCGTTTTCACCAAAAATTTAAACGAAGTAAAAAGTCACACTTTACACTTCGGCAATATCGTCGATGGCGAAAGAATTATCGATGAAGTTTTGGTAAGCGTTTTCAAAGCGCCTCACTCCTACACCGCCGAAAATACCATAGAAATATCTTGTCACGGCTCACCTTACATTCAACAAGAAATCATCAAACTCTTTTTACAAAAAGGAGTGCGAATGGCCGCACCAGGTGAATTTACTTTACGCGCTTATTACAACGGAAAACTCGATTTATCGCAAGCCGAAGCAGTTGCCGATTTAATTCATTCTACTTCAGAAGCAGAGCATCAAGTGGCCATTTCGCAAATTCGCGGAGGCTTCTCCAACGAAATAAAAAAACTGCGCGAAGAAATGATTCGCTTCGCCTCTTTAATAGAATTAGAACTCGACTTTAGTGAGGAAGATGTGGAGTTTGCCGATAGAGCGCAATTTATTTCTCTGGTAAATAAAACGCAAGCGGCAATT
>CAMDPJ010000047.1 GCA_945903925.1 Chryseobacterium gleum | reverse complement strand
TCTTCCAGCAAAATATCGGTAAACAATTCGATTTCTCTTTCAGAATAAAAGGATGAAAGATTCTCTTTTAAATATTGCTTTACCGCTTCAACTGTGTTTTGCGCTATCTTCATGTGCACAAAGCTAAGAAACTGTTTATCTTTACCGATATGCAAGAGCACAATTTATACATGCAGCGCTGCTTAACCATAGCCATGAAAGGTTTAGGTTCTGTGGCTCCCAACCCTATGGTGGGCTGTGTTATTGTGCACAACAATGAAATTATTGGCGAAGGTTATCATGAGCATTACGGTGGTCATCACGCTGAAGTAAACGCCATCAACTCGGTAAAAAATAAAGATTTATTAAAAGACTCTACCTTTTATGTGAGTCTGGAACCCTGCAACCACCATGGTAAAACTCCTCCATGCAGCGATTTACTTGTTCACCATAAAGTAAAAAGAATTGTGATTGGCTGTGTAGATTCGTTCGAAAAAGTGGCGGGCAAAGGAATTGAAAAATTGAAGGCGGCAGGAATTGAAGTAATCATCAACATTCTCGAAAAAGAATGCCTCGAATTAAACAAACGCTTTTTCACTTTTCACGAAAAAAAGAGGCCTTACATCATTTTAAAATGGGCGCAAACTCAAGATGGTTTTATTAGTAGAGAAAAAGACGATATTCAAAACAACAATTGGATTACAGGCGAGGAAAGCAAAACCTTGGTGCATCAATGGAGAAGTGAAGAAGCTGCAATATTGATTGGCTATAATACAGCGCTGATTGACAATCCGCAATTGAACACTCGTTTGGTGGAAGGTGAAAATCCACTTCGATTAATAATTGATAAAAATCTTTCGCTTCCCGCTCATCTTCATATTTTTGATAATTCCACTCCCACTATCATTTTCAATAGTATTGAAAACAAAAAAGTAGAAAATACTGAATGGGTGAAAGTAGCTTCAATACAAGAAATTATTGACTTTCTTTACCACAGAAACATTACTTCGATAACTATAGAAGGAGGTGCGAAAACATTGCAAAATTTCATCGACCTTAACTTATGGGATGAAGCACTCGTTTTTGTTGCCGACAAAATTTTCGAAAGTGGCGTTAAAGCACCGCTCATTGATCGCAAAATAACTACCGAAGTGGCGGTTGGAAGCGATAAACTACTGATTCTCATCAATTAGTTCTTAAATTTTGTGAACTCTATTTTTACTTTACTAATGTGATGCGTAAATTAGTACTGCCTAAATTTTAAGTTAAATGACTGTTGAATTAACAAAAGCCTTCGCCTTTAGCATTATTACTATGCTTTCGCTAGTAATTGGCGAATACGCAGTTAGCAAGCATTTAAAAAAAAGGGTTTTCGAATTCTCTGATTCCCTCACCAATTTGGCTTGCGGTATTTTAGAACGTACCATTTTCCTTCTGTTTGTAGTGATATATTACGCTTCATTCACTTATTTTTACAACAACTACTCTATCGCTCAAATTCCCATCAACCCTTTCACCACTGTTTTTCTGTTTATTGCTGTTGACTTTTTGTGGTATTGGTACCATCGTGCCGGACACGAAATAAACGTTCTATGGGCAGCACATATCACCCACCATCAAAGTGAAGAATACAATTTCACCCTTTCTTTTAGAGTATCAGCTATTCAGTTAATTATTAGAATGTTTTTTTGGTTGTGGTTGCCTATTCTTGGCTTCGACCCTGCACTTACCACATTAATTATAGGAATCAACGGTGCTTACCAATTCTTCATACACACCAGATTAATTAACAAATTAGGCTTCTTAGAAAAGATATTGGTTACCCCTTCACACCACAGAGTGCACCATGGTAAAAACGAAAAATATATTGATAAAAACTACGGTGGTATTTTCATTATTTGGGACCGCATTTTTGGCACTTTCGAAAAAGAAGTAGAAGATGTTCAATACGGCATTACCAAACCAATGAAGAGCCACAACCCCATTGTTGCTTGGTTTCACTATTTTGTTGATTTATATCATGCCTCGAAACTCGAGAAAGGATTGAAAAATAAAATTAGAATTTTCTTAGCCGGTCCAGAAACATTAGGAAAATATTACGACCAACACAAAAGTGAAGCCCCAAAAGATATTCGCGCCAATGAAAACATGAAAGTGTATTTACTTACTCAGTTTGTCATTGTTAGCGCAGTGTTTACAGCCATTTATTACTACACCGACACTATGCCAATGCCTGTTCAATATATTGCTATTTCTTTTTTGGTGTTCTCTACCTTAAGCTTAGGTTTTGTGCTCGATAGACAGCCCTTTTCCTTCGGCTTAGAAATGTTTAGAATCGTAGGCATGTCGGCAGGTATTTTCTTTTCGCTGTACCTAACTCAATTACCTCAATACTATCCTATAGCAATGATTCCTGTTGTGGTTTTTATTCCATGGATAGTAAAAACCAAAGATTCCTTTAGGAAAGAAAAAGAAATTGAACCAGTGGTAACTAAAGCCAAAGTAAAAAAAGTGATAAGAGAAGAAGAGCCTAGCTGGGTTTAATCTTGCACTACTATGCGTATTTGATTTCGAAGCTTTCTGTTGTAAGTCTCTAACACCCAATTGAAGTAATTCTTAGTTGATTTCGACAAGCAAGAAGTGTACAATTTGATTCTATGCTTAATACTATCCTGAAGCAAGACCTGCATTTCCTTTGCCTCTTCAAAATCCTTAGCATTCAATTTAATAATCTCTGCATGGTTGGCAATGCAATCGTCGATAATTCTATTGGGCTTAATACCCATACTTAAAAACTCTTCATACATCTCCACTACCGGAAACTCCATCATATCCCAAGAATTGACAAAACGAGCCCTAATTTCTTCAGGCATGTGGTACATCATTTCGCGCTGACGCTCCAACTCATCAAAGTACTCTTGCTCTAAATATTTATCGGGATGCTTAAATACATCTGGCCAATCTATAGCTTGCTCCCACAATCCGAAACGATGAACATTGTTACCTAAATCGATAATAGTGAAATTCTTTTTGGTAGGCAATACACGCGAGCCTCTGCCTATCATTTGGTGATACAAGGTTAACGAACGTGTTGCTCTATTCAACATAATCATCTCCACCGATGGCTCATCGAAACCAGTGGTTAAAATTCCCACCGAAGTAAGCACTGCATTGGGCGTATTTCTAAACCAATCCAACACCTCTCTTCTTTCTCTTTCACCAAAGGTGCTATCTAAATGCTTTATGTTTTGAATACCTGCTTCCTTAAAGAAATCGTACACCAACCATGATACTTGAATACCCGGATTGAAAATCAATACCTTCTTACCCTCTCCTCTTTCTTTGTAAGCACTAATTAACTTGTACTGCATGTCGTAACCCGAGTACAATTTCTCTGATGAATTTACGGTGTAATCACCATTGATACCCACCTTCAACGAACCCAAGTTCACATCATAAGTATAGGTAGATGGTTCACACAAATAACCGGCTTCAATCAGAGTAGAGATAGAGTCTCCACAAATCAATTCGTGATAGTTATCTTTTAAAGGCAAACTTTTGTTAGAACTTAAAGGTGTTGCTGTAACTCCTAATAAAACCGAATTTTTATAATACTGAAAAATCTTTCTAAATGAATTGTTGTGCGCCTCATCCACAATCACCAAACCGATGTCTTTCAAGAAATCGTCATCTTCCATCAAACGATTGTTCAATGTTTCTACCATCGCCACAAAACAGCCATACTGTTCTTGATTTTCTACTTTCTTAACCTCACTGTTGATGATAAAATTCTTAACGCTAATGTCGTTTAATCGATTAGATGTTTGCTCTAAAAGCTCAACACGGTGGGTAAGAATTAAAACTCTTTTCTTTTTTTCTCTAATGAAATGCTGTGTTATTTCGGCGAAAATGATGGTTTTACCTCCACCTGTAGGCAATTGGTAAAGAAGTTTAAAATCGGCCGGACTGTCATTCAACTTCGCAACAATCTCGCTGATAGCTCGCTCCTGATAAGGATATAGCTTTCTTACTTCTTTGTTCTCTTGTACCGTAAATTGTGTGTTGTCCATCAAATACTGTTAATTTGCAAAAGTACGATGTTAATCACGGTATTCCCAAAGAATATGAAATTTAATTTTCAGAATATTTTTTAGGATATAATGGACAAATTTTTCGTGTATAAACTTTAAACTTTATATATTAGAACCCCAATTAAAAAAATAAACTTTTAACTGCATGGCTAATAGAATTAGAACTTTCGAAGATTACCAAAGAGAATACAAAAAAAGCGTTGACCATCCTGAAGAATTTTGGGCAGAACAAGCAGAGTCTTTTGTTTGGAAAAAGAAATGGGACAAGGTGCTCAATTGGAATTTCAAGGAACCTAAAATAGAATGGTTCGTGAACGGTAAGTTAAACATTACCGAAAACGCTCTCGATCGTCATCTTGCAACGCGCGCTAACCAAGTGGCAATTCTGTGGGAACCCAACGAACCTAGCGAGCCCACCATTAAAATTACTTATAAAGAATTACACGAAAAAGTTTGTCAGTTTGCCAATGTGCTTAAAGCGCATGGTGTGCAAAAAGGCGACAGAGTTTGTTTGTATATGCCCATGGTACCCGAGTTAGCTATTGCTTGCTTGGCTACTGCACGTTTGGGCGCTATTCACTCGGTAGTTTTTGCCGGATTTTCTTCTAACGCTTTGTCTGATAGAATTAACGATGCTAAAGCGAAAGTGGTGATTACTTCTGATGGCAACCCTCGTGGTGCTAAAGCAATCGCTGTTAAAGCTGTGGTGGATGAAGCATTACAAACTTGCCCAAGCATCACTTCTCAAATCGTTTTCAAAAGAACCAATACGCCTGTGGAGATGCTGAGCGGAAGAGATTTTTGGTGGCACGAAGAAATGCCTAAACAAAGCAATGCTTGCGAAGCTGTTGAAGTAGATTCTGAAGATCCATTGTTTATATTATATACATCGGGTTCAACCGGACAACCAAAAGGAGTAGTTCACACAACGGGCGGTTATATGGTGTATACCGATTATACTTTCCGCAATGCTTTTCAATACGAAGAAGGTGAAATTTACTGGTGCACTGCCGATATAGGCTGGATTACTGGTCATTCGTACATTGTTTACGGTCCGTTGTTGGCTGGCGCAACTTCTGTAATGTTTGAGGGTGTGCCTACTTATCCAGACGCTGGAAGATTTTGGGAAGTTTGCCAAAAACACAAAGTGAATATTTTCTACACAGCACCAACTGCCATTCGCGCATTGATGGCTTACGGTGATGAAATTCCTAAAAAATACGATTTAAGTTCATTGAGAGCTTTGGGTTCTGTGGGTGAACCTATCAACCTAGAAGCTTGGGAATGGTACTACAAAAACATTGGAAATGAAAAGTGTCCGATTGTTGATACCTACTGGCAAACAGAAACTGGCGGATTTATGATTTCGCCAATGGCCGGCGTTACCAAAGAAAAAGCCACTTATGCTACTTTGCCAATGCCTGGTATTCAGCCCATTTTGGTGGATGCGGAAGGAAAAGAAATCGAGGGTAACGATGTAGAAGGAAACTTATGTATTAAATTTCCTTGGCCTTCTATCATTCGCACCACTTATGGTGATCACGAAAGATGCAGAACAACTTATTTCTCTACTTACGAAGACAAATACTTCACTGGTGATGGCTGCAAGAGAGATGAAAACGGATATTATAGAATTACAGGAAGAGTGGATGACGTTATCAATGTAAGCGGCCACCGTATGGGAACTGCCGAGGTAGAAAACGCATTGAACGAGCATCCTAAAGTAATTGAATCGGCTGTGGTAGGTTATCCTCACGAAATTAAAGGACAAGGTATCTATGCTTACGTTATTTGCGAAGCAGGTATTACCAACGAAGATGAATTTAGAAAAGAAGTATTGGCTATTGTGACGAAGATTATCGGTCCGATTGCAAAGCCCGATAAAATTCAAATAGTGCAAGGTTTGCCTAAAACGCGTTCTGGAAAAATCATGAGAAGAATCCTACGAAAAGTTGCCGAAGGTGATGTTTCTAACTTAGGAGACACTTCAACATTATTAGACCCATCTGTGGTTGAAAGCATCGTCAAAGGAGCTTTGGTTCCGGTGAAAGCTTAAGGAATTACGAACATAAAAAATCCCCCTCTAGCAATATACTAGCGGGGGATTTTTGTTTCTTGTAGAGACGGAAGATTTTCCGTCTCTACGAAAATCTACACAGCAGTCGCACTTCTTACATTTCTATAAGAAAAAGAAGTGAAGATGTGACGGCGCGCATAACGCGGTTGAGAATCTGAATTCACCAACCTTGTAAAAATCAATTTAGGTACACCAAAATATTCGTAAGAACTACCATCGGTAAATTCTACAGTAAGTATTTGTTTGGCATATTTATAATCTTGAATACCACAAGTAGCAATTGTGTTGGTATAAGACTCCTTCGTTTGTTCAATAGTTTCTGGAGCGATGCTCACCAAGAAATGGTAAGCCTCGATGTATAATTTACTTCTGTGTTCAGCTTGTTCTTTTAAGGTCTCATCATCCTGAAACTTATCGGGATGCCAGTTTTTCATGGCTGTTCTATAAATAGATTTTAGCTCATTTAAATCGGTGTCTTTAGTAGCACCAAATAGCAGTCGGTAGTCCTCAATTTTCTTCATAAGAGCGCGAAGATACAATTTTATTGTTATCGAAATGTTATTCTATTTTAGCGCTGAGGCCTTTATCGAGCAAGGCACTGCAAATAGGCTCCAATGTTTCATAGTCGGCTCTCTTCACCGAACACCTGCCTTTGTAATGAATCAACATGGTACATTGTTCTGCCTGAATTTCTTCATGTTCGCAAATTTCTACCAAACATTTAATTACATGCTCGAAGGTATTTACATCATCATTGTAAATAATTAAATCGAAGATTGGCGCTTCTTCTACCAATACATCTACTTCGAATTGTTCTTGGGTTTGTATGTTGAAATGAAAATGATTCATTGGGGTAAAAATAGGGAAAGAAAAAACACAAAAAAAAACATTGCCCCGAATTTCATTCGAGGCAATGCAACTTCATTTTGCGTGTTGCATTAATTCCCAATCATGATAAGGATTAATACCAAAGAAAACAAAGCGCAAATAAAAGGTTCAAGACGCATAGTTGTTGTTTTAGGTTAAAGTCGAGGTAACACTTAATTGTTATAAAGGTGAATTACAACAACGTCAAGAAAAATCGAAATGATATGTAAACCAAAATAAATTATTGAACATTGAACATTTCAGTTGTGAATAAAGATCTACTTCTTAAGCAGTTCTAAGGCTTTATCAACGCTTATTTTTTCTTTGCCCTGATACGCCGCAAGGAAAGCATCTTTTAGTCCGACTGCAACCACTTGGTCTTTCAACTTACGCGCCTCCTCTACATTCGTAAAATTACCTACGTTGAAAATCGTAATTCCATTTGCATCTTTATAGTACTCTACTTTCGTAGGAAGATTAAAGAATAAAGTGGTTGTTTCCACAGGAACTTCTTTAGCGTAAGCTCCCACTTGTACTTTAAATGATATACCCGCAGCATTTGCATTAGGGGTTGCAGGGGTTGTGTTGTTATTTGTAGTAGCCGCTGTATTTTGCGCATCAGCCACCGCAATTCTTTGTCCGCCTTTATATGCTGTTACAAATGCATCTGCAATGCCAGCAGCATTAATCTCTGCTTTGCGTTTATTCGCTGCTGCCAAATCATCATATTTACCTACCGAATATCTTAATAAACCACTGGCTGTTCTATCCACATTTAAAGGCTGCATATCATAAATACTTCCTTTTTTAATTTCTTTTGAGAACACACCAATTTGCACTGTGTAAAATAATTTAACAGTAGAAGTCACATCATCACTAGGTGCTTTATTTTCTGCAGCAAGTGGAGCAATATCCACCGGATTTTTAACCTCCACTTTATTGATGGTTTCTACCTCTCTAGCTTCAATCACCTGTAAAGCATTTTGAGTTTGAATATCAGCTTTGGCTGTAACCTGATCGGCCTGATCCATAGAAATTCTTTTGCCATTGTAATAAGGCACCACAAAGGCATCGGGATAGCCCATTTGTCGGATTTTATCTTTCGCAATAGCAGCCGCCTTAAACGAACGGAAAGTACCTGCAGTATATCGAATGAAACCTATAAGTGTTTTTTCACCAAACAAAGGAGAAATGCCTTTGAATAAATCTTGCGGAATAGGGTTTCTAAAAGCGCCCACCTGCACGGTGTACACTAAACCTTCGGGCAAAGGCACATCAACAGGAATAGGTTGCGCTGCCGAATAAGCAACATTGGCTTGTATTGCAAACTGATCATTAATTACAGCAGCTTGCACATCTTGCGCTTTACCGCCAAAAATAGGCGAATTGGCCACATCAATTTTAGCTGGCGCTGCTGTAGTATTTCGAACCGGATTAGCCGGTTTTGGTGCGGTAGTATTTACTGCAGGAGTTGCTGCGGCCACTTCCTTATCCGACTTCTCCTTATAAGCAGCAAAAGCATCTGTTTGAGTGTTTTTGTCAGCCAATTTAGTATCAACCTCTTTGGCTACTTGAGGATTTAAACTTTGTAAATACAACTTCGCTTCTTCTCTTTTTGATTTTGCTTCTAATCGAGAATTATCAATCACCATAGAAGATTGTAATGCTTGCTCTTCTTTTTGATCGGCGAGTTTTTTTAATCTTTCAGCTTCAGCCGTATTGCCTTTTACTAGTGCTTGTTCTGATTGCACTTGATAGTTTTTACTTTCTTTTTTAAGTTGCGTGTACTGAGCTACTTCGGTCGATATTTCTTTCTCTATCACTTGTGCTTCGGTTAACATAGCGCCGTATTCTTTAGTAGCTTCTGGTGTTTTTTTAGTGGCATTAGAAGTAGTAGCAACTGTTGTAGCAACGGGCGTTTTATTTTCTTTAATAGCTAAAATTTGTTGTTGCTTACCAAGTGCTTGTTTTTTCAATTCATCGGCATGGTTTAACACTGCAGAAGACAATTCGGGATTTGGCGTATTTGCCGCTTCTATCTCTTGTTCTTTAGATTGAGCAATCAATACATTTGCTTCTTTTTGTAGTTTAATTACTTCTTCTTTCTGTTGCGGAGTTAAGGCGTCATTTTGAACTACATTAATTCTGTTTTGATTTTGATCGATAGCTTGCTGATTGCTTCTCACTTCATCTTTAAGCGCTATGTTTTTGGCTTTGATTGAATCGGCAGGAGAAACTTTTACCACTGAAGAAGCTTTATCGTCTTTGCTTTCCATTACTTTACGTTGTGCTTCTAAAGCGCCTGATTCTAATGTGTTGGCTTGATTGTTAAGATCTGTTTGTCCGGCAAACGATTTGGTTTTTTTCGCCTTCAACCTCAACTCCTCTCCCTTTTTAAATTGTTCTTCGGCCGCTTTTAAATCTTTGTTTTTTTGTTCATTCAACACCAAGCCTTTTTTCTCCACTGCCTCTTGCACCGCTAATTTGTTGGCTTGAAGTTCGGCTTTGTTCAACTCACCTCTTTTGGCCATGGCTTGTTTCATTTTAGCTCTGCCCAACTTGATTTTTTTAATCGCTTCTTTGTTCAATTTTTTAGCTTCCGATTTTTTAGCACTTGCAGCAGCTTGCGCTTTTAAAACTTGCGCTTCATCGTAATTTTTAGTGGCATCTTCCTCCAACGAATTTACCGCCGTCAAAGCCGTTTGCACTTGCTCATCTTTGCTGTATTCGTGTTGTGTAGGCGCCACTCCAAAAGCTTCGTTCACTTTAGCAGGAGTGCTTTGAACAACAGTAATGTTCACTTTTTGAGCAGTATCAACACTTGTCGGTTTAGGCGTATTTACAATAGCAGCAGCCGGTTCTTTAATGCCTTTAATAATTTCTTGCTGTTGCTGAATAAGCAGTGCTTCCTTTTGAGATACCTCGTTAATGAAAGTAACTTTTTCTTTAAAATCTTTAGTCGTTTTTGCTTTCTCGCGCACCAACAAATCTTTTAGCCAAATGTTTTCTACTTCTGTTAATTTAGTAGAATCAATCTTTAATTTACCTTGTTGTATGGCTTGTTTAATGATGGCTTGATTGTTATCGTACTCGGCACGATTGGCCAAAAAGTGATTTTCAGAAGCCACCAACTGTTTTTCTTTCGCTGCTTTTTCTAGCGCTTCAGCTTCCTTGTTCAATTTCTTTTTTTCTTCGGCATTGGTGGTGGCAGCTGCTTCTCTTTTTTTCTGCTCGGCTTGAGTATAAAGATTCAAAGCTTCATATTCTGCTGCACGTGCATTCTCTAAATTAGAACTTACTGCCGGCGTAGAACTATACTTACTATCGTTTTGTGTTTTGATGCCGAAAGCTGTTAATGCAGCTGCCGACTTTTGCTCAGATGTTGCTTTATCGACTGTAACTCCACTAGGAAAAATATCTTTTGTTTTAACCGTATCTTTTGGAACAACTGGCGGAGTAGAAACTGTGGCAGTAGCAGGATTTACTGGAGTAACAACAGGAGACGTTACTACGGCAGGAGGCGTTGTTGTTGCTACAGGCGTTGCTACAGGCATTACAGAAGCTGCCGTTGATTTGCTATAATTTTCTACTGCCGCAAGCTGAGTTTCATCTAATTTATTGGGGGCTGAAGCAATTTGCTGCGGAGTAAGTTTTGCTTCTTCTTTGATTTTATTGGCGTTGGCTACATAAACTGCTATCTCTTTATTTTTCTTCTCTTGCTCTAATTTTAAATCATCAATTTTCTTTTGGGTTTGTGCTTTAGCTGCTTCTGATTTAGCCGATTTCAACGCTGTTTCTAAAATAGCTTGTTCTTCTTTTACCGATTTCACCAAGTCCATAGTCATTTTTGCTTTGGCCATTTCATCGTTGTACTTTTCTGCCTGATTATTCTTCTTGCCCGCTGTATCTAACTTGGCCAAGGTTTGAGACACATCTTCTTTGGTGTTAGGCACAACAGCTGGAGTAGCATTTGTGGCGGTGGCTGGAGTTTGAGTTTGATTTTTCGCCTTTTGCTCGGCAGCAATTTGCTTTTTGCGTTCAGCTTCTAGCACCGTTAAATCTTGAGTTTTTACAGTATTTACCTCTTGTTGTAAATTAGCAATAACTTGTGTTTCCTGAGTTTCTTCCGCAGTTTCCGATTTAATAGCAGCCAACTGAGCCTCAGCAATCATTCTATCCGATTGACGGGCAGCCAGCTCCTCTTTTGTTTCATTGAGTTGCAAATTCAACTCGTCTTTTATCTGCTGATTTTTCGTTGCGTCAATCTGTTTTTTTAAATTCTTTTGGTCGGCCTCTATCAGTTTTACTGCAGCATCAATTTTCAAAATCTCATTTTCGGTACTCTTTATCTCCTGATCTTTATTGGCTTTTGTAGCAGCCAAAGACTGCTGCATACTCACCTCACTGCTTTGAGAGTTTCGCTCCTGAATATCATCTAATTTTTTTCTTTGCGCCTCTAACTTAGCAATGGCTTGCTCGGAATTTTTGGTTTCGGTAGCTTCTTTAATCACGCCGGCATATTGCTTGGCAGCTTCGGCTTCTTCTTTTTTGTTTTCGGCTTCTGTCTTTTTCTGTTCTGCGTAATGCTCAGTAATACTGGCTTCACGCGCTTTCTTTCTTAAATCTTTAACCTTGTTGTCTATTTCTGCTTGAATTTTTTTCTTTTCTTCTGAATTGTTTGTTTGATTCAATTGACGTGTTAAATCAACAATCTCTTGTTTGGTTTCATTGGCTTCATCGTTCTTCACCCTATAAACATAATCGGCTGCTTCTGTTTCTTCTTTTAACTTATTGTATTCTTTCTCCAACTCTAATGCCTCCTCATTGGCATCGGCCACCATAGTATTATCGGTAACTAAAGCCTTAGCTGTTACGGGGGTAGTTTCGGCTACAGGCACACCTGCTTTAGGCGTTTCTACTTTCTTTACTAGCCCAGTATTAAATCCTACATCTTTCGTTGTATTTACATCTAAAGAGGCGCTTTTTCTGTACACCTCATTAAAGGCCAATTCATCCACTTTGCTTTGAAAAGTATTGTTAACAGCCATTGCCTCTGAAGGCGTTTTTTTCAATTGAATCTTTTGATTTACAATAGGTGCTGTTTTCTTAGAAGGCAAATCTACCAACTCTTCATGTGGCGCATAACCAGTAGCAACAACGCTAAACTTATATTTTTTACTGGAGGGTAAGGTCATGGAGTAAGCGCCCGATTGAGGATTCGATTTATAAACACCCACCAAATCACCTGTTTCGGCATTGGTAACAGTAATTGTTGCATTTTTTTGTATGTTGGCTTCGGCCACTAAATCACCTTTTACGATGGTATTTTCGATTCTTTCTTTGGCAGGTGAAATTTTAAAAACCGTTATCTC
>CAMDPJ010000046.1 GCA_945903925.1 Chryseobacterium gleum | reverse complement strand
CAGCCAAATAGCCAATCTAATCCATGTTCCTTCTCCCAAAGAAAACATCATTCCCAAACAGAAAATAATTCCCATGATAGGTACAAATGGAACCCATGGAGTCTTAAAACCGTTAGTTTTAGTTTGAACACCATCAACCGTATTGTGAGCTTTAAATTTTTTGCCGTAACGCATAATTAAAACTCCAAAGCAAACAAGAACGAATGCAAATAAAGTTCCGATACTTGCCATATGACCAACTACTTCATCAGGAACAAATCCCGCAACTAAGCTTGCGAAAACCATTAGAATAAGAGTGGATTTTGCGGGAGTTCTAAATTTAGGATGAACATCAGAGAATACTTTAGGCAACAATCCGTCTTTCGACATGGAGAAAAATATTCTTGATTGTCCCATTAAGGTCACCATAATCACTGAAGTAAATCCTGCAAGAATGGCGAAAATAATAACTTGTTGAAATCCGACGTAGGGAGTGTGTTCTAAAGCTACTGCTACTGGTGCAATCCCATCTTTTCCTTTGAATTCAGTGTAGGGAGCTAAGCCAGTTAAAACGTGTGCAAACAAAATATATAGAATCGTACAAATGGCTAAAGAAAGTAAAATACCGATTGGCATATCTCTTTTCGGATTTTTAGCTTCTTGTGCTGCGGTAGATACAGCATCAAAACCAATGTAAGCGAAGAAAATAAATCCAGCACCAGCTATAATACCGCTCCATCCATACTCTCCAAATACGCCAGTGTTGGTAGGAATATAAGGGGTGTAGTTTGCTGGAGTAATATAATTCCATCCTAAAATTACAAACAAGAGAACCACCATTACTTTTACAACTACAATAACTCCATTTATTAAAGCAGATTCTTTGGTTCCTTTAGCTAAAATCAAAGAAGCCAAAATAATGATGAATATTGCAGGTAAGTTTACCCAGCCAGATACTTCAACGCCATTAATTATTTCTGTTTGAAAAGGAGACATGGTTAGTTCGGGAGGAAGAGGCATGCTGGAGCCTAAGAGTTTACTGAGATATCCCGACCAACTTATCGCCACCATCGATGCGGCAACGGAGTATTCTAAAATTAAATCCCAACCAATAATCCAGGCTATCAATTCTCCGAAAGTAGTATAGGAATAAGTATAAGCGCTGCCGGCCACAGGAATCATAGAGGCAAATTCGGCATAACATAAACCAGCAAAGGCGCAGCCTAAACCAGCAATCACAAACGAAATAGTAACTGCCGGACCAGAATGCAGCACAATAGCCTTACCCGTTAAAGAGAATAATCCTGCTCCAATAATTGCTCCAATACCCAACAATACCAAGGCAGTTGCGCCCAACGTAGGCTTCAACCCTTTTTCCTTATCATCAGCTTCTTTCAATAGAGAACTAATGCTTTTTTTTATCCAAAAATTGGCCATAATATTTATTTCTATATTTCGCTAAAGTAATAAATTAGAATAGTTATTTTTGCTTTCATCGCGATTTTCGTGATGATTAAATAGATACCAAAAATCATCAAATATGAGTACTTCAAATTCTTTTACCATAGATTCTATTGTTGAGCCTCTTAATCTATCAGATGTTGTAGAACAAATGATTGAGTTGCCAGAGTTAACCAGCAGAGCAGAATCTAATCAAAACAATAGCGTAGGAGCCTTTCAGCAAAAAAGCGATTTGATTTTTTTGATCGGAACATCAGTTGAAGATATCGCTTCTTCTCTTTATTTATCGTCATTTCATAATGTTGCCAATTCTGGATCGCCTTATTTTGATGCTAAGCAAGATGAAGAAATGCGTGGTGAAATTAAAAGATTAACTGGAGTTGGTATTTTGCAATCGGTGCATGAAGTAAATGTTGGTGGATTGTTTTTCGCATTGTTTGAATCGGCAGCTGCAAAAGAGTTGGGGTTTGATATTACTTTGCCTATTGAATTTCGCCGCGATGCTTATCTTTTTGGAGAAAGTAAATCGAGAACAGTAGTTACTATAAAAGATTCTGATCACGATGCTTTCTTGGAAGTGTTGGATGATTCAAAAGTACCGCATACTTTGCTCGGGCACGTCACCAAAAATGAGTTGCGTATCGACGATGAGAGTTATGGTTTTATGGATGAGTTAAAATTTTTGTGGAATAAATAAGTATTATGTAGAGTCATCCGTCAGTTGACGGATGACTCTACGAAGACAAAAAAAGATATACAAAGTGCAAGAAATAAAATCACAAGGTTATTCTGTTTTTGTAGGTGATGTGTTAGAGCAGCTGCAAACATTTTTAGAAAATCATTCTACTCAATATTCTAAGTTTTTTATTCTCGTTGATGAGAATACACATAAACATTGTTTGCCTCAAGTGCTGCACGATGTGCATCATTTGGCCGATGCAGAAATTATTGAAATTGAAAGTGGCGAAGTAAATAAATGCATCGATGTAGTATCGCAAGTGTGGATGACTTTGAGCGATGCAGAAGCAGATAGAAAAGCGTTGTTTGTGAATTTAGGTGGCGGCGTGATAGGAGATATGGGCGGATTCATTGCATCGACTTACAAAAGAGGAATTGACTTTTTAAATATTCCAACCACATTGTTATCGCAAGTTGATGCATCGGTTGGTGGAAAATTGGGTATCGATTTAAACGGATTGAAAAATCAAATTGGCGTTTTCAATTTTCCGCAAGGCGTTTTTGTGCATACTGCTTTTTTAAATTCATTGCCTTTTTCTCAAATTCGTTCGGGTTGGGCAGAAGTGTTGAAACATGCTTTAATTCGCGATAAACAACAATGGACTAATTTGAAAGGTGCCGATCTACATAAAGTACATTGGAACAAAGAAATTGCATGGAGTGTAGGCATTAAAAATGAAATTGTGTTGGAAGACCCGCGTGAAAAAGGAGTGCGTAAATTATTGAATTTCGGACACACCATTGGTCACGCCATAGAGACATTATCAATTGAACATATCGGACTAAAAGATTTGCTACACGGTGAAGCGATTGGTGCAGGAATGATAGCCGAATTGTATTTGAGCAATATGTTGGCAGGTTTGTCAAAAGCAGAAATGGATGAGGTTGTAGAAGCATTAGTTAAATTATATGAGCCTGTAGCGCTGCGCGAAGAGTTTTTCGATGCCTACGTTCAGTTGATGGGCAACGACAAAAAAAATGAAGGAGGATTAATCAATTTCACTTTGCTAAAATCAATTGGTGAGGGAGTGATTAATTACACGGCCGATAAAGCACAAATTATCGAGTCTTTGAAATATTTTAATTCTGTGGTGAAAAATGCTTAGTCTGAAAAAAAACAATAGAAGCATCAAAGGAGAAATTGTACTTACCGCTTCAAAGAGTGAAAGCAATCGCGTGTTGTTGATTCGTGCGTTGTGTGATACATCATTTGCCATTCATAATTTAGCTGCGGCTAAAGACACGCAAACGATGATTCAGCTATTGAATGAAAAAGGGGAGACTTGGGATGTTGGTCCGGCTGGAACTACCATGCGTTTTTTAACTGCTTATGCAGCATTGATTCCGGGTACTCATATTTTAACGGGGAGCGAGAGAATGAAAAACCGACCGATTAAAATATTGGTCGACGCGTTGAAAGATTTGGGTGCCGATATTGAGTACATGGGGAAGCAAGATTGTCCGCCATTAAAAATCAACGGAGGAAAATTAAAAGGAGGAAAAATATCTATTGATGGAAGCGTGAGTAGTCAGTATTTATCCGCCTTGTTGATGATCGCTCCTAAATTGAAAGGCGGATTGGAAATGCATTTGACTGGAAAAGTAGCATCAGTTCCTTACCTAAATATGACCTTGCGATTGATGGAATATTTTGGTGCCAAAACATCATGGAAAGGAAATGTAATTACAGTTGAAGAAGGATCATATACAGCGAAAGAATTTACGGTAGAAGCCGATTGGAGTGGAGCAAGTTATTGGTTTGAAATGGCTGCATTTGCCGAAGAATTAGACTTAACAATCAAAGGATTAAAAGAAATAAGTACACAAGGAGATTCTGCCATTGTTGCAATGTACACGCAATTAGGTGTACAAACCGATTTTTTTGAAGGTGGATTGCGTTTAACAAAAAACAAAAAACAATTGGTGTCTCACTTCGAAGAAGATTTTACCGATTGTCCGGATGTAGCGCAAACACTAGCTGTTACCTTAGCCGGATTAAATATTCCCGGCCGACTAACCGGCTTAGAAAGTTTACGCATCAAAGAAACCGATAGAATCGCTGCAGTACAAAACGAATTAAAAAAATTCGGAATTAAAGTAGATGCAGAAGGTGATTTCGCGATGACGGTTCATAAAGGTGAAATCACTAAATCATCTGTTCCAGTTCACACTTACGAAGACCACAGAATGGCTATGGCATTTGCACCTCTTTCTATGTTGTTAGATGGTGTTCAAATTGAAGAGCCGGAGGTAGTGGAGAAATCATATCCTGATTATTGGAGGGATTTGAAGAAGGTGGGGTTGGAGTAATTTCATTCAATTTTACCTCGTGTGTCTTTGCGAGATCCGCCAGCTGACGGATGAAGCAATCTCATGATCTGAATTAGGATTTTTAGGATGGTAGGATTTTAAGATAATATTTAACCAATGAAAGACAGGCCGAATGCACTTGTTGTATGTGGATGTAATAAAAGGGGTCAGGTCAATAAGTTGGGGAGTAAACCGTAAATCATTAGTTTGCCGATCAAAAAGTATCTAAACAATTAACCTCTAATTACTTAAAAAAATATTTTTGGAATTAGGTTTTTCACTTCTCATCTTTCGCGATTTTAAGTTTGGCAGTTTACTAATTATCTGCTTTTTTTCTGCCTCGCGTTTCACAAGCTAATTCCATAATTTCATTGGACGGGCGCCATAGTGCAAGAAAAAATTAAGCATTACATTTCTTAAACAACGAAGTCGCAATATGCCCTCCAAATCCAAAAGTATTACTCATTGCATAATGCACCGTTCTGTGTTGTGCTTTACCCAAGGTTAAATTAAACTTTTCTACATATTCAGGCTCTGGTTCATCTGTATTGATGGTTGGTGGAATAATATTTTCCTTCGTCGCCATAATACACGCTATTGCTTCTACCGCTCCAGCAGCGCCTAGTAAATGTCCGGTCATCGATTTAGTAGCACTAATATTGAATTTTTTAGAAGCACCAAATAGCCTTTCTACTGCGCGCAATTCGCTTACATCTCCTTGTGGAGTTGAGGTAGCGTGAAGGTTGATGTAATCGATTTCTTCTGGCGAAATTCCAGCCTCTGCAATTGCTTCACTCATGCCTAAAAAAGCACCTTCTCCTTCTGGATGCGTGCCTGTTAAATGGTAAGCATCGGCCGTTTGCCCTCCACCCACAATCTCTGCCAAAATTGGCGCACCGCGTTTTATAGCGTGTTCATAGCTTTCTAAAATTAAGGCACCACCACCTTCGCCCATCACAAATCCGTCGCGTTTAATGTCAAAAGGTCGACAAGCGCTTTGCGGATTTTCGTTCAACTGCGATAAAGCTTTCGCTGCGCTAAATCCGCCTATGGCGCTTTCACAAATAGGCGCTTCCGATCCACCTGTAATAATCATATCGGCTTTGCCCCAATGAATGTGGTTGAACGATTCTATAATAGCTGTATTCGATGTTGCACAAGCAGAAACAGAGGTGAAGTTTACGCCGCGTAAACCGTATTTTATGGATATGATTCCCGAAGCGATATCGACGATCATTTTAGGTATTAAGAACGGACTAAACCTTGGCGTTCCATCACCTTTAGCGTATTCTTTCACTTGTTCTTCGAAGAAAGAAATACCACCATTTCCACTTCCCCAAATAACGCCAATTCTATTTTTATTTAGTTTTTCAAAATCGATGTTGGCGTTGCGAACTGCTTCGTCAACCGCTACCAATGCGTATTGTGTGAAGGGGTCGTAACGACGCGCCTCTCCTTTGTCGATGAAATCGAGAGCGTTGAAATTTTTCAATTCACAAGCAAAACGCGTTTTAAATTTCGATGCATCAAACTTAGTGATGTTGCCTGCGCCACTCACTCCGTTTTTTAGGTTTTCCCAAAAATCGTGGGCGTTATTTCCAATAGGCGTTAAGGCGCCAATACCTGTAACTACAACTCTTTTCATCTTATTATTTCTTTAATTCTGTTCTAATTAAATTACTTTGTCCGCGCGCCACCAATCGCGTTTCATCGGCATTCCAAATTTCGCATTCGGCGTGAATCAATTGTTTACCATGCTTAATAATTCTGCTGTGCGCCACAACAGTATCACCATTTTTCACAGCCGATAAATAATCGATAGATAAATTGATAGTAGCAAAGAATTGTTGCTCACCCAAAGTGAAAACCGTTGCGCCTAAAATATCATCTATGATACCCGAAGTCACGCCGCCATGTAGGTTTCCCATTGCATTAGTCATTTCATCACGCACAACATATTTAAAAGAAATTTTACCTTTTTCAGCTTTTAAAATAGTGGGCTTCAACCAATTCATAAAAGCCGAAGGAGAGCCTTTAATCTCTTGACCCACTCCCAATTGTAGCATGGTTAATACATCCATATTTATTTTTTTAAATCGTTAATCACTGTTCTTTTGATGGTATCAAAATCTTTTACATTCGTCAATCGGCAAATTTGCACAGCAGCCAGCATAGTGCTTATAACCATCAATGCTTTGGTGCGCGAAGGTAGGTCGAAATAAAATACTTTTTTCTTTTTTCCTTCTTCTAAAATTTCAGTCACCCATTGTAAAATTTCGCCTGCTAACACTTTCACTTCTTTGGCTATTTTTTTGTCGATAGAGTGGAGGTCGGTAGCCAACGAACCCACAATGCAAACTTTATCTTCTGCTTTTATTTTACTATAAATAGACAGAAAAGCTTCTAGTTTTTTCTCTGGAGTTTTGTCTTTTACTTTTTCTTTTAATGCTTTTACATTTTCGGTGTGTTGCTTCAAAAGCGTTACTCCTAGGGCTGTTTTCGTAGCGAAGTGGTAATGAATCGATGCGGTTTTTATCCCCAAATATTTAGATAAATCATGAAAGCTAAAGGCGTTGAAACCTCTTTCTCTTATGAGCTCATCGCTCAATTGCAATATTTTATCTTTTGTATTGATGGTACAAATATAACTACCTACTAGTAGATAGGCAAGTGAAATTTGAATTTATTTTATTTTCATTTCGATTGTCTGAATTCTGCGGCATGGTAGGGGCGAAAAATCTTTCGCCCAATCATAATAACAACAATATTGTTTTAGGAAATTAATAATTATGGTTATTTTGATTGGTTTAAAAATGAAAAGGGCGAAAGATTTTTCGCCCCTACAATTGATAACCGTAATTGAAAATTCCTAAATAGGAAGAATTTACTTTGGTTTCGAAAAAACTGAAATTACTGGTTAACACTCAGTCCTACTTAACATGGAAAAAATCCAAAGAAGACCTATTCCAACAATAATTGATGATATAATAAATCCGTATGCTAATTCTTTATAATCTTTTGTGAAGGATAAAGCCAAACCTAATAAAAATAAGACAGGAACTAACACCAAAATTATTTGTGTTAAAGAGGGTTCAAGAGAAATTGTTAGGTAAAAAAATAAAGCGTAAAATATCAATGTAAGGATTGAATAAAAAATTACGTTCGTTGTTTTCATGGGATGAATATTTTTTAAATAAAAACATCCGCATTGTGCGGATGTTTTTATAATAAGATATTTTATTCCTACAAATGTATCACCTCCCCATAAGCCATCGCCGTAGCCTCCATAATTGCCTCACTCATTGTTGGATGCGGATGCACCGCTTTCAACATTTCATGTCCTGTAGTTTCTAATTTTTTAGCCACTACAATTTCAGCAATCATTTCGGTAACGTTAGCACCAATCATGTGGGCACCTAGAAGTTCGCCGTATTTAGCATCGTAAATAACTTTGATGAATCCGTCTTTCGCGCCGGCAGCAGATGCTTTACCAGATGCACTGAAAGGGAATTTACCTATTTTCAATTCGTAACCTGCAGCTTTTGCTTTCGCCTCTGTTAATCCAACAGATGCAATTTCAGGTGAGCAATAAGTACAACCAGGAATGTTTGAATACTCTAAAGGTTCTGGGTGGTGACCAGCAATTTTTTCTACTGCAATGATTCCTTCTGCCGATGCAACGTGTGCCAAAGCAGCTGTAGGAATAACATCACCAATAGCATAGTAACCAGGAATGTTGGTTTGGTAGAACTCGTCCACTTTAATTCTTCCTTTATCTACCACAATACCTACTTCTTCCAATCCTAAGTTTTCAATATTTGCTTCGATACCCACCGCAGATAAAACGATTTCAGCATCGATTACTTTTTCACCGTCTTTTGTTTTGATAGTTACTTTGCAATCTTTACCTGTTGTATCTACTTTCTCAACAGAAGCATTGGTCATTACCGTAATGCCTTGTTTTTTCAATGATTTTTCTAATGCTTGAGAAACATCGGTATCTTCAACAGGAACGATGTTAGGCAAGAATTCAACTACCGTTACTTGTGTACCCATAGTGTTGTAGAAATAAGCGAACTCAACGCCTATTGCTCCCGAACCTACGATAACCATTGATTTTGGCATTTTTGGTAGCACCATTGCATCACGGTATCCTATAATTTTTTTACCATCTTGTGGCAAGTTAGGCAACACACGAGAACGTGCGCCTGTTGCTATCATGATGCTTTTTGCAGAAATCTCTTGTTTTTTACCATCAGCAGAAGTAACTTCAACCACTTTACCAGCCTTCACTTTACCAACACCAGCAATAACTTCAATTTTGTTCTTTTTCATTAAGAACTGAATCCCTTTGCTCATTCCGTCGGCTACATCGCGACTTCTTTTCACGATAACTTTGAAATCGGCTTCAGCATCTTTAACACTGATACCATAATCGGCAGCATGCTTAATATATTCGAAAACGTTAGCGCTTTTTATCAATGCTTTTGTTGGAATACATCCCCAGTTCAAGCAAACACCGCCCAGCTCAGAGCGCTCAACGATAGCTGTTTTTAAACCTAATTGTGATGCGCGAATGGCAGCTACATATCCACCAGGGCCGCTACCTATAACTATAAGATCAAAGCTCATGTTTTTTGTTTTTGAAAGTTAAGTGGCGAAGATAAGAAATTTAGACTTTACACATTAAACATTTACACTTAAACTTAATTTGCTATTTTTGCACTATGAATAAGCAAGAAAACAAAACATATTATTCTATCAAAAGAGGTCAAACGGGCAGTCATTTGGTAGAAATTGAAATGCGTGTAGAGAATAAAGAAGGTAGAGATTTGGTGCTATTTTATTTGCCAATTTGGAGACCTGGTAGATATGAGCTGGCCGATTATGCCAAAAATATTCACAACGTTCAGTTTTTCACTGGAAAAGGCACCGAATTGTATTTTGAGAAAATAGATAAAAGCTGCTGGGAGCTGCAAACGGGCGGTATTAGCGAGTTGGTGGTGAAGTATTCTTACTACGCGAATCAGTTGGATGCAGGTGCTTCGTTCGCCGATGATAATCAGTTGTACATCAATCCTTGCAATTGCTTTATGTATACGCAAGAGCATTTTTACAATGATATTGAATTAACGGTGAATGTGCCGAGCGATTTTACTATCGCTACCGGACTCACCAAAGTGAAAAAGAATGTTTTTTCGGCTAAAAATTTCGATGACTTGGCCGATTCTCCTTTTATTGCTAGTAATCAATTACAGCAACAATCTTATAAAGTTAAAGAAACCAATTTCACGGTTTGGTTCAATGGAGAATGTAAACCCGATTGGGATAAAATAATAAGTGATTTTAAAGGCTTTACCACCGAACAAGTAAAGGTGTTTGGAGGTTTTCCCGAAGTAGAATATCATTTCTTGTATCAAATTTTACCGGTGAGTTTTTACCACGGCGTGGAGCATTGCAATTCTACAGTAATTGCGCTTGGTCCGGGCTGCAATATCATGAAAGATAAAGCCTACGAAAGCTTCTTGGGTATTTCTTCGCACGAATTGTTTCATGCTTGGAATATCAAAGCTATTCGTCCGGTTGAAATGTATCCTTACAACTTCCAAAAAGAAAATTATTCGCGCTTGGGCTATGTTGCCGAAGGTGTTACAACTTATTATGGCGACTTAATTTTGGCGCGCGCAGAAGTGGTTACGCAAGAACAATATTTTGCACTATTGAATGAGAATTTCGACAAGCATTTTTACAATTACGGAAGATTCAATCAGTCGGTGGCTGAGGCTTCTTTCGATACTTGGTTAGATGGCTACAGCAAAGGAATTCCGAACAAGAAAGTGTCTATCTATACAGAGGGTTGTTTGAATGCCTTAATGTACGATTTGCAAATTCGCAAAGAGAGCGATGGTAAAAGAGATTTAGACTGGGTGATGAAAAAACTATATGTTGATTTTGCACAAGAAGATCAGCCGTATACAGAAGATGATTTTAAGAAATTGGTGAGTGATGCGGCAGGTGAAGATTTATCGTGGATTTTTGAAGAGCACGTATATGGCAAAGCCGATTACTTTCCTGCTTTAAATGAATCGTTGAAATATGTAGGTTGCACCTTAAAAAAATATGAACATCCGCAATTGGCTGCATCTGCTTTTGGTTTGCGCTTAGATGGTAATGTAGTTGTTGATGTTGCACCTTGTTCACCAGCTTGGGATATGGGCTTGCATAGAAACGATGAAATCATTGCGGTAAATGGAATTGCAGCTGAAAAAGCGAAAGTGAACGATTGGATTGCTTACTTTGAAAACGATGTTTTACTTACTGTTAAAAAGGATAATCATATCGTAGAAAAAACTCTTAAAAAAGGAGAATTTAAGTTTTATACTTCAGGCAGAATAGAGAGAGTGAAAAATCCTACAGCGCAGCAAGAAGAGGCATTTAAAGAATGGTTGGGGTAAAAAGTAGTTCGTTTTGTATTAAGTTTAGGACAATAGTTCCTTCGGGGTACCTCAGGATGACAAACTGGGTAAGTGCTGCTTTAAGAATGATTGTCATCTTGAGGTACCCCGAAGGAACTATCGCATTGAACATAAATTATTACAACAATGCTCAATAACACCAACATACCTTTCTCACAAACCAATCTTCTTCCTCCTATCATCACAGATTTGTTGAAGCAAGGGGAGTTGAATTTCAATAAAAAAACCGATAGAAAATTATTGGTTTCGAAGTTGAATGAGCAGTATTCTTCTTTTACCGTTCACGAAAAAGTTGGCGCCAATATTGAATCTCTTTTGGATGAAAATACTTTTACGGTAACTACCGGCCACCAATTGTGCTTGCTAGGCGGACCAGCGTATTTTATATACAAGATTGTTTCAACGATTAAGGCTTGCGAGTTGTATGCCGCAAAATATCCATCTAAGAAATTTGTGCCCGTTTTTTGGTTGGCTTCTGAAGATCACGATTTTGAAGAAGTGAATCATTTGTATCTCTTTGGTAAAAAAGTAGAATGGAAAACCACGCAAACTGGTGCTGTAGGAAGAATGAAAATGGAAGGTTTTTCTGAGATCTTTTCAGAACTAAAATCCATCGTAGAAATTCCCGAATTCTTCAGCTCCTCATGGTCCTCCATGTCCTCAACGTCGTCATTGTCCTCTTTCACTAAAACCTGGTTAAACAAATTGTTTGCCCCTTACGGCTTAATCATTATTGATGCCGATGACAAAGATTTAAAAAGAAGTTTTGCGCCCATAATTGAAAAGGAATTCAGTGAAAAAATTGGCAAAACAGAAGTAGAAAAAACCAATGCTGTTTTGGGCGAAAAGTATAAGTTGCAAGTGAATCCTCGCGACATTAATTTTTTTAAGTTGGAAGATGGCAAACGTGAGCGTTTTACCCCCGAAAATAGCGCCGATTGGAAAGAACTGCTAATAAGTAATCCCGAGAAATTTTCTCCCAATGTAATTTACCGCCCTCTTTACCAAGAATTTATTTTGCCTAATGTGGCTTATGTAGGCGGACCGAACGAACTGGCCTACTGGTTTCAATTAACGGGGGTTTTCGCTGCATACAATATCGTTTATCCTCAATTGATTTTGCGTGATTCATTTTTAGTGCTCAATGCCAATCAGCAAAAGATGTTAACTGCCTTGCATTTTTCTGTTCAAGATATTTTAGAAAGCTCAGATACTTTAAAATCAAAATTTCTGAAATCTAAAATGGAGATTTTAGATGACACTTATCAATTGTCTATTTCACAACTTTTCGAGAGCTTAAAAGCAGAGGTTTCTAAAATCGATTCAACTTTAGAAGGTTCGGTAGATGCCGAGAAAACAAAGACTTCAAAATCTATCGAGAATTTGTTTACGCGAATCAAAAAGGCCGAAAAAGCTCGTCACGAAATCGATTTGAACAAAATTGATAAGTTGAAGAGTCAGCTTTTCCCCGAAGGCGTTTTTCAAGAAAGAAGAGTGAATTTCATGGAATTTTACTCGCGCTTTGGTTCTTCGTACATTGATGCCTTGCTGCAAAATGCCAACCCGTTGAATTCGTGTTTAAAAGTTTTAGCAGAAGCGTGAGGTATATCGCTTAAATTTTAAGATTTTAGCTGTCTGATTCAATTTAAACTAATTATGAAGTATTATTTCTCTTTTGCGT
>CAMDPJ010000045.1 GCA_945903925.1 Chryseobacterium gleum | reverse complement strand
TGGAAGTGTTAGACGGTGTTTCATCGCAATGGGGATTTTCAATGGGCGATTTTATAGCAGATGCTTCGGGTACGGTTTTGTTTATTGGTCAACAAGCCTTATGGAAGGAGCAACGCATACTTTTTAAATGGACTTTTACCCCTTCGCCTTATGCGCAACACCGGCCGAATGTATTAGGGAAAGATTGGACTCAACAGTGGTTGAAAGATTACAACGGTCAGACTTACTGGTTCAGCATCGATGTAGGAGCGTTTTTACCTCAAAAAAGCAGATATCCAAAATGGCTGAATTTGGCTTTGGGCTATGGTGCCGATGGCATGACGGGTGGAAACTCCAATCCTTTGGTGGTGAACGGAACATCAATTCCTTATTTCGATCGCCATCGGCAGTTTTATTTGTCGTTCGATATCAATTTAAACAAAGTAAAAATTAAAAATAGTTTTCTTCAGGCTCTTTGCAAAACCATTGGATTCATAAAGATTCCTGCCCCAACATTGGAGTTAATGCCTGGTAAAGGCCTGTACTTTCATCCGTTTTATTTCTAGGTGTTTTTACTTGTAACTAATTGTATTAGTCCAGCGTATGAGTTGCAATGCTCAAAAGTTTATTTTTATTGTTTCTGCTTTTTTTTTCATTGCAATTGATTGCTGTGAATAATGCTCCTACAGATATTTTATTGTCGGCAAGCTCTATTGATGAGAATTTAGCCATAGGAATCGTGATAGGCACTTTATCTTCTGTAGATGCAGATTCAGCCGATTCGCATACCTATTCTTTGGTGGCTGGCGCAGGAGGGGGAAGCAATAGCTCCTTTACTATTTCAGGTAATCAATTGTTGAGTAATATTGTTTTTAACTACGAGTTTATTTCTTCGTGTTCAATAAGAGTTGAAACGAATGATGGAAATGGAGGTGTATTCGAAAAGATTTTTACAGTTACAGTAAACAATATCAATGAAATTCCTTACGATATAATTCTTTCTAGTTCTACAGTAAATGAAAATGTTGCCTTGTCTTCTGCAGTGGCCAACCTAAGTTCATTAGATGGCGATATTGGAAACGCACATACTTATTCTTTAGTTGTTGGAGCAGGTAGCACCGATAATGCCTCTTTTTATATTTCAGGCAGTCAATTGATTACGGCTACAGCGCTAAATTTCGAGGTAAAAAACTCGTATTCAATTAGATTACAAACCAACGATGGCAATGGAGGAACCTATCAAAAAGCGTTTACAATTTCGATAAATGATGTGAATGAAAGTCCGGTTTACAACGATGCATCTGTTTCTATTGCCGAGAACTTAAACAATTCTACTAATGTGTTGGCTACTTCGGCTAGTGATGTAGATGCAGGCCAAGTGCTAACTTATTCTATTGTTTCGGGAAACACGAATGGTGCCTTTGCCATAAATTCTGCAACAGGCCAAATTTCGGTGGCCAACAGCGCCGCTGTAAATTTTGAAGTTACTTCGGTTTTTAATTTAGTAGTTCGCGCAACTGATAATGGAGCTGGTGCTTTGTTTGATAATGCTGCAATAACTATTAATATTACGAACGAAAATGATGCGCCCATTTTTACTGTTCCTGTTGCTCAGGTGGTGAATGAGTTCACAAATTTAAATATCACTCCTATCGTTATCACCGATGAGGATGTGAGCACCGATTCTTTGTCGGCATCTTTAACCTGTAACAATGGCCGTCTAACTTTAAGCAGCACCATAGGTTTGCGCTTCGTTGCTGGCGATGGCGTTAATGATGGCGTAATAAGTTTTTATGGTTCTTTGGCTGCCGTAAGTGCAGCGCTTTCTAACCTTATTTACAAAAGCTTTGATGATTATGTGGGTGCAGATCAGGTTTTAATTGGAATAAGAGATTTTGGTTTAAATAACAATGGCGGAATAACCGTTAATAGAGCAATAGGTATTGCTGTAAATGCGGTCGCGGTTTCTTTTTTAACACAAACAGTGGGTGCTACTATTTGTCAAACAAGAAATCATTTGTTTCATGTTAATACTTCGGGTACCAATGCCATGACTTATCAATGGAAACACAATGGTGCAAACATTTTAGGAGCTACGAACGATTCTTTGTTTATCAACAATGCTGTTGCCGTAGATGCCGGTACTTATCAATGCGAGGTAACCAATCCGGCCGGAATCTACAACTCTACATTAGTGAATTTAGTAGTGAATGCAACACCTCATGTTTCATTTTCTAGCGACGAAGTGTGTGTGGGGTCAGCAACAAATTTAACCAATACATCGCTTATAGATTACGATAATATAGCAGCGTATTCGTGGAATTTTGATGACAACAATGCTGTTTCTTTATTGCCTTCTCCATCAATAGTCTTTGGTGCGGATGGAACATTTGATGTGTCGCTCATTGTAACAAGTGATAAAAATTGTGCCGATACATTGGTGCAAGGTGTGGTGGTTAATCCTTATCCTCAAACCAATTTTATTATAGGCGATATTTGTTTTGTAGATATTTTAAAACCACTCAATACCACCAGCATTAATTTAGGAACGATTACTTATGTGTGGAATTTTGGAGATGGTTCTAATTCCATACAAAAGAATCCTAGTCACAAATATGTATCTACCGATTCTTATATTTTAACCTTAACATCAACTTCTAATAAGGGGTGCAGCACTTTTAAAAGTCAAACCATTACTGTTAATCCTTCGCCCATAGCCAATTTTGTGGTGCCCGATATTTGTGATTCCACAGTGGCTAAATTTCAGGGTGTAAGCAGCATTAGTTCGGGCAGTATTGCTCATTATTGGGATTTCGGAGATGGAGACATAAACTTCAATGAAATTAACCCTCAGCATTTGTATGTTGGCGCTGGAACATATCATGTTCAATTGAAATTGCTGAGTGATAAATCTTGTTCAGACAGTGTGGTGAAGGAAATTAAAGTATTTCACAATCCCCATGTAGATATTTCTGCTGTAAATCCTCGCTGTTATTCCTCGCTTACGGGTTCTATCACAGCCCAATCATCTATGGGTATGGCGCCTTATTTTTACTCGTTAAATGGGAGTGCATTTACATTGGTGCCAGTGTTTAAATTATTAGGAGCAGGCTCCTATTCTTTATCGGTAATGGATAACAGGAATTGTTTAAGCAAGAATACTGTGGCATTAACACAGCCCGATGAGTTGAAGTTTTCTGTTGAAAATATTACAGATGTTAAATGTGCTGGGGCTTATACGGGTTCATATCTTGTTGTTGCGCAAGGAGGTATTCAGCCTTATTCTTTTTTACAAAACAAAATTGATACTAGTACTCATATCTCTAAATTCTTTGTGTCTGATACGGGCTATTTCGCAAACTTAAAAGCCAAATTGTATCCCAATATTTTGTTTGATGACAATGGTTGTGGAACTCATTTTGCTGTAACTATTTCAGAGCCTTCGCCAGTATCGCTTTCTGTGCAGCAAGAAAATATAAGCTGCAAAGGTTTAAGCGACGGCGAGATAGAAGTTGTTGCTAGCGGTGGGGTAGGTGATTATGTTCATTCTATCAATGGCGGACTAAACTATCAATCGAGCAATGTGTTTGGTTCTTTGTCTGCTAAAGATTATTTGGTTTCGGTGAAAGATAACAATGGTTGTGGTGCTTCATTTAATGTGAATTTAATCGAACCTAATTTACCTTTGAGTGCGCAGGTCAATATTTTACAGCAGGTGAAATGTTATGGAGATAGCACTGCAACGGTGCTCTTAAGTAGTGATGGAGGAACAGGAATTGTGCAGTATTCCTTAGATCATCAAAATTCTTTCTCTGTGTCAACTCTATTAAGCAAGCTTCCTTTTGGTAATCATAAAGCTTACTTTCGCGATGAAAACAGTTGTTTAGATTCTGCTGTATTTGCGATTACTCAACCTGCCAATGGTTTAAGTATTCAAAATGTTATCGGCGCAGATGCTTTGTGTTATGGCAATAGCGATGCTTCTGTTTCTGTTGAGGCATTGGGCGGTACAGGAGTTTTAAAATATTCCATCACTAATTATTTCCAAAACAATAATACTTTTCAAAATTTGTTGGCAGGTAATTATTTAACTAAAGTAAAAGATATTAATGGCTGTTTAGATAGTCAATGGGTTGCTTTGCAACAGCCTTCTTTATTGTATTTTGATAGTGTTTCGCTTAGCGGTATTTCTTGTAAAAATGATGCTTTGGGTTTAGCAGAGATTAAGGTGTTGGGAGGCACTTTTCCTTATTCTTTTGCTGTGGGCAGCGCTTACCAAATAAGTGGTGTGTTTAATGCGCTTTCTGGTGGAGAACACTCTATTCTTGTTTCCGATGATAATGGCTGCACCATTGACACTTTAATCGATATTCCATTTTCATTTGATTTAGCCAAAGCAGCTTTTTCGCCTTTTGTTGCTGGCAGGGCAATTACCTTTAACAACTCCTCAACAAATGCGCTTATACAGGAATGGAATTTTGGCGATGGAACAACATCTTCTGCGCCTCTTCCCATTCATCAATATGCTAGTAAAGGTATTTATACAGTATCTTTAAAAGTGAGCAATCAGTGCAATAGTGATTCTATTTCAACTTTAGTAAACATTGGTTCGGTGGGTGTAGATGAGGGAGTAAATGCTGTTTTGCCTTTGTACCCTAATCCTTGTGATGATTATTTTATTCTCGATTTTTCTGCCCAACATTTAGCAATAGAAAATAGTGTGGTGAGCCTTTATGATATTTTGGGTAATTTATTGCTGCGCAAACAGTTTTCTTTTCAAGAGCAATCTTCAATACTTAATTTATCTACCAAAGATTTTTCGGCTGGTAAATATTTCATTCATATATCAAACAATCAATTTACTGTCGTCAAATCTGTTGAGATAATTCATTAATGTTTAAAATAAAAAAAATAGTACTTCTTTTTCTGCTGATATCATCGCTGCGGGTTAATGCGCAATTGGTGGCCGATTTTAATTACCAAACGGCTTGCGAAAATGCGCCAGTGCAGCTCAACTATGCTTTTGCTGCAATGAATGATAGTATTGTTGCTTACGATTGGGATTTTAACAACGATATACAATACAATGATGCTGCGGGTGCTTTAGTGGCCCATGTTTTTTCGGGCAGTGGAAGTTTTGCTGTGGGATTGCGCATTGTTTCTGTCAACGCTGATACCGCTTATGTGCGCAGAAATATTTTTGTTAATCCTTTGCCAATTGCCAATTTTTCGGTGCAAGAGGTGTGTATGAATGAAACCATTCAAACGGTACATGAATCTTTTGCTAATGGCGCTATTATTAAGTATTACAAATGGACCTTCGATGCTTCAGCATCTGTTTTAGATTCTGCAGGTAACGCGCCAAATTATTTTTTTACAACAGAAGGCTTGCACAATATTCGTTTGGATCTTATAACTACAGATGGCTGCACGGCATCGGTTCACAAAGATGTACAAGTGAATCCTATTCCTAAATCCGATTTTACAGTAAACAACAGTTGTATTGGCGATACTTCTTTTTTTATGTCTCAACCTACTATCAACTCGGGAACGGTGAGTCAGTTTTTATGGGATTTTAATAGTGACGGACAGTTTTCTGATGCATCGGGTATAGATGCTAAATATGCTTTTTTTTCCACAGGTAACTGGCCCGTTTCTTTAAGAGTATTGAGCGCAAAAGGTTGTGTGCACGATACCTTAAAGTCTGTAGCTGTTTATCCTCGTCCGCATGCGCTGTTTACACATTTTGATGCGTGCGAAAATACTAACATCGATATCAATAATATTTCTTTTACCGATTTTGGTGCGCTTACTTATACATGGACTTTTGGTGATGGAGATACTTCATCGCTTTTTGAGCCTGTACATTTGTACAAAAATACAGGAAACTACGCCCTTAAGCTTAAAGTGAATTCTGTTTTTACATGTTCAGATTCTATCATAAAAAACATTCAAATTTATCCACTTCCTTCGGTAAACTTTTCTGCAAATGATGTTTGTTTAAAAACCGATATGCATTTTACCAATGCCAGTTTTTCTTCGTCTGGAATTAAAAGATACGCGTGGAATTTTGGCGATGGCATTGGTACCATTTCTCAAAATCCTACACATGTTTTTGAAGAAGCAGGTTCGTATGATGTTTCATTGGAGGTTGAAAGCAATGATGGTTGCGCATACCATGTGCATAAAATAGTTAAGGTTTTTGCTTTGCCTGTAGCTTCTATTTTCACGAGTGTTACCACATTGTGTGAAGGTGATAGCACTTTTTTAGAAGGTTCAAACTTAGCCGGGAAAACCTATGTTTGGAGCACAGGTTCTTTAGAGCAAGAGATTTCTGTAAAACAAGCTGAGCAGTATGAATTAATTGTTTTCGACAACAACAATTGTTGGTCGAAGGATTCTGTAAGCATTGTGGTGAATGAGGTACCTCATTTTAATTATTCTAGTGATACCACAATCACTCTCGGCACTCCGCTCAGTTTGTGGGCTGATGGTTATTATGATTTTATTTGGAAAGATGAGCAAAACAACATTGTAAATCAAAAAGCAGAGTTTGATTTAACGCCTTTTGAAACGCAAAAATATACTGTAACTGCTACCAACGATAAAGAATGTAGCACCTCGCGTTACATTAATGTGAAGGTAATTAAAGATTACAATTTGGTGGCTAACGATATTATTACGCCTAACAACGATGGTAAAAATGATGTTTGGAAAATCAATTATATAACATTGTATCCCGATTGTGATGTGATAGTATTTAATCGCTGGGGACAAGAAGTGTATCGTTCTTCAGGCGGTTATCAAAACAATTGGGGTGGAGTGGCAAGCAATGGAACCGAATTGCCCGATGGAGCTTATTATTATGTAATTACTTGTTCGGGGAAGAAGAAAGATATTACCGGACCATTAACAGTTTTGAGAGCGAGAGAATGAGATTAGAGATGAAAAAATATTGCTTGGTTCTTTGCTTAGGAGTTTTTCTAGGTATGGATTCTGTTGCGCAGCAATTGCCCGCTACCGATTTGTATTTCTATAATGTTTTCTTGGTTAATCCTGCTGCTGCAGGTGATGCTGGCGCATCTCGTTTAGCGTTGTTAAACCGCCGGCAGTGGGTGAGTATTGAAGGAGCGCCTGTTACCTCTTGCGTTGCTTTAGATATGCCAATTCAAAAGAACTTTGGAATAGGCGTTAATTTAATACACGATCAAGCCAATTATTTGCGCAATATCAAAGGTTCTTTGGCTTTGCGTTATCAATTAAAGTTGGGGTCGAATCAGTTGTTGGCCTTGGGTATTCAAAGCAGTGTTTACGATACTTATCTTAACTTTGTAAATGTAAAAGCCGAAGATTATTCAGATGATATTTTAATGATAGGTAACAGCAATAAAGCCCTTTCTTTAGGTGCCGATTTTGGCGTGCAATACAAGTGTAAAAGTTTAGAAATTGGTGCTTTTCACTCTCAGCTTTTCAACAATTCATCTCAAGCGTATTTTAAAAATTCGCTAAACTCCTACCGCTTGCAAGCGCATTATGGAGGCTATGTGATGCAGCGTTTTCATTTAAATAAAAATGTTGATGTGCAACCACGTGCAGGCTTGCGTTATTTACCCGGAATTTATTTGCAAGGTGATATTGGATGTATGTTAGATTGGAGAAATAAAATTGCTTTTGCCCTCACTTATAGAACGCAGGAAACTGTTGCTGCATCGGTGAATTATAAAATAAATGAATTGTTCTCTTTTGCTTATTCTTATGGCTATGGCGTGCAAGGTATTTCTAATTATTCGGGTGGAACACATGAGGCGATGCTGCAAATGTTGATTCGTGGTAGAGATAAAAATGAAGAAGAATCATGGACTAGAAAAGTAGATAGTTTGTCTTATTCTATTCAAAATTTGCAAGACAAGAATAAAGCGATTGATTCTACCAATCAATCTTTAGAAAAAAGAGTGTTGAAATTGGAAGAGATGCAAATTACTTATCTCGATTCTATTGCAATTCTTAGAATGATTGAAATTACCATTCATTCGCAAAAAGGTTCAAGGGAATTTGAACCCCGTATGCATCTCGGAAAGCGTTATGTGATAGAAAATATTCTTTTCGAATTCAATTCGGCCATCATTAAAAAAGAATCAGAAGCTACCTTAGATAATGTAGTGAAGTATTTAACTATTTATCCTTCTGTTCTCATGGAAGTAGATGGACATGCCGATGGCATTGGAAGTGAAGTGGCCAACCAAAAACTATCTTTAGCCAGAGCAAAAGCCGTTGTGAAATATTTAAGTGCTCATGGTATCGATGCTTCAAGATTAACCTGCAAAGGTTTCGGTGAAACTTATCCTGTAGATGCAAATACAACAGAAGCAAGTAGAGCAAAAAACAGAAGAATTGAGTTTATTATTCTAAAGTAGAATGGCTAAATTTTTTAAAATGTAAGGATGAGGGGAATTGCCAAAACAGAAATTTACTATCTATGTTGTTTTAAGAAAAAACTTACTTTTGTAGAAACATTTTAAATCAATTTTAAGTTTCAATAAATAATCATTTAAATAATTCATTATGGCAAAATCACAAGATGCAAAGAAACAAGACAAGAAAGCTCCTCTGAAAACAGCTAAAGAAAAGAAAGCTGAAAAAAAAGAGAAGAAAGCTAAGAAATAGAAAAAATCCGCGAGACTCTCGCGGATTTTTTTTGCTTAACTGCAAACCTTATCGCTTTATCTTATTGCTGCTTGTTCTCTCAAATTTACCGACATGTTTTAGCTCCTTAATGTGTTCGAATTTATTGAGTTCTTGATTGATTTTTTCTAGCGAGATGTTTTCGTTCCCTTCTATTATTAATATAAGTTTATTTATTAGCTTTTCATCGGGAACAGAACCAATGATGAATTCTGAGGAAATGTGTTTTTTTATTCTGTGTTCAATTGTTTCTGGGTTTATTTTTACACCGCCAGAATTGATAATGTTGTCGAATCTACCCAGCCATTCAAAAGTATGCTTATCGATGATTTTTACGCAATCATTCGTGCGAATGGCTTCGTTTTCTAGTGAAGGCGCATAGATGATAAGACAATCGTTTTCATCGATGCCGAAATGAATTCCTGCAAGTGCTTTGTAGTGTGCTTGGTGTTGCGGACAAATTTGTTTAATCGCAATGTGACTAACAGTTTCTGTCATTCCAAAAGTTTGAAAAACTTCTGTTTTTGTCTCTTTTAATAATGAATGTAAACTTTCGTTGATTTCTCCTCCGCCAATGATGATTTTCTTAATCTTGTTGAATTTTACCTTCTCCTCCGAATTTAAAATTTCAAAAACCTGATTGGGTGCAAAGGCAGCAAAATCCAAATCGATGTCGATGTTTTTTAGCGCATTAGACAAGGGTTCGGTAATAAATAAATTCCAACGGTTTACGGCACTTCTGGCTATCATCATTTTGCCCGCAATGAAATCGGTTGAAAGGCATAACAACGCTTTTGTGCCTTCTTTTAGATCAAAGGTTTGCGCTGTTAATAGTGCACTATTCTTTATTTTAATTTTCGGAATACTAAATGTTTTTGCCAATCCTGTAGTGCCCGAACTTTGCGCTGCGATTGAATCGCTAGTGTTGAGCCAGGTGATAGTGAATTGTGCTGCTTTTCTTAGCCATTCTTCAGTGCTGTCTTTAAGAGTTTCACAGTAATGCTGTATTTCGGTATCGCTGCGGCTAGAGAAATCGAGATTAAGGTATTTTAAATTTGAATTCACAGAGGCAAAGGTATTAAAAGTTATCTTTGGCGCGCAATGCTAAAAACCAGCCGAATCATATTGCTTATTTTGTCGTTGACCACTGTTTTTTTCACCTATTTGGTGGTAACAGAAGTGAAGGTGGATTATCGATATGAGAATTTCTTTCCCAAGGGAGATGCCGAACTAGAGTACTTCCAAAAATTTAGCGAACAGTTTGGCAGCGACAATGATTTTTTAATCATTGGTGTAGAAAATAAATCGGGAATATTTAATCAAAATTTTCTTCAAAAGGTAAGTGCGCTTTCCGATTCTATCGCTTTGTTGCCTAGTATTACCGAAGTGATTTCTCCTACCAAAAATTTGAATTATTTTAAAGCAGGCGATTTTGGTGATATTAATGAATTGCCCTATTTACATTGCACTGAACCCGAAATGTATGCTAAGGATTCTGTGCGAATATTTAACAATCCGCAGCTGGTAGGCACCTTCTTTTCTGATGATAGAAAGGCGTTAAGTATTTATGTGAAAACGAAAGATAAATTGGCTAAAAAGCCTTCAGATAGATTGTTGAATGATTTAGACAGACTGCAGAAAAAAATTACTTTCGATGAGTTTCATGCCGTATCGAGAATTCGGGCTCAATTTCATTTTATTGAAGTTTTGAGCAATGAGCTTTCCTTATTTATAAGTGCGTCGATATTGATGTTGATTGTGGTGTTGTGGTTTTCCTTTCGTTCGGCTATTGGCGTTATTATTCCTTTGATTACGGTGTTGGTTTCTTTGGTGTGGACTTTAGCTGTAATGTATTTTACTGGGAAAGATTTAAACGTACTTACCTCTTTGTTGCCCACGATGGTGTTTATTGTGGGTATGTCGGATGTGGTGCACATCCTCACCAATTATATTGAAGAATTACGTGCTGGTAAAAGCAAGGAAGAGGCTATTAGAACTACTGTTAAAGAAGTGGGGTTTGCTACATTTCTTACTTGCGTTTCCACCGCCATAGGTTTCTTTACATTAATGATGGCGAATATTGAGCCTGTTCAAGATTTCGGACTCTATAGCGGTATTGGGGTGATTATAGCTTATGCGATGTCGTTTCTTTTATTGCCCAGTGTTTTGCTAAATGTTAAAACGCCTAAAATTGTTTTGCGCAAAGGCAATGATGCACTTTGGCAAAAGGCTTTGCGCACTACTTTGTTGTGGACGATTAGGTATCCTAAAAGAATATTAATTATTTCTGGAATCATCACTACCTTAAGTGTTGTAGCGATGTTCAACATCAAAATAGACAATTTCTTATTGGAGGATTTTTCAGCCAGTGACCCCGTAAAACAAGATTTCGATTATTTTGAAGATAAATTTGGCGGTGCGCGGCCTTTAGAAGTGGTTTTAGAGCTTAAAGATTCTAATGCTACAGCCTTCGATTACGAGATTTTGTGCGCCATAGATAGTGTAGAAAAATATTTGTCGAAGCATTATCATTTGAGCAATATTACTTCGCCCCTTACCTTTATTAAAGAGGCCAATAAAGCGCAGCATTCTGCCAGTCAGAAATTTTACATCTTACCTGACTCTAAAGAGAAGTATTTATCCTTAAAAGAAAAACTCGATGTTTTTGGGGCCTTCGATAAAACCGCAGATATTCTAAAAAACTATATTTCTGAAGACGGACATTCGGTGAGAATTAGTGGTAAGATGTTAGATTTGGGCGGACACCAAATGAAAATTCTCAATACCGATTTTTATCAATATGTAGCAAAAAACATAGATCCTCAATTGCTTACTATTCATTTAACAGGAACAGGGCACTTACTCGACTTAAACAACGAGAGTTTATCTAAAAACATGATTAACGGCTTGTGGCTTTCTGTTGGTTTTATCGCTTTGATTGTGGGTTGGCAGTTTAGAAGTATTAGAATGGTAATTATTTGTATCATTCCTAATATCATCCCTGGTTTTGTTGTTGCCGGTTTTATGGGCATAGCCGACATTAACCTTAGAGTTTCAACTTCAATTATTTTCTCTATCGCCTTTGGTATCGCAGTAGATGATACCATTCACATCATGAGCAGGTTGAAACAAGAGCGAAAGAAAGGAAAGTCTTTTTTATATGCCTTAAAACGAACGTATTTGTCAACAGGTAAAGCTGTGGTAGTAACTTCTATTATATTGTCATGTGGATTTTTAACCCTTTTACTTTCTGATTTTACCAGCTCTTTTTATGTAGGCTTATTGGTAGGCTTAACTTTGTTAATAGCAGTTATTTGTGAAATGCTACTGCTACCTGTGTTACTTGTTTATTTTTTTAAAGACAAAAAATAAATTCCCATTGCTATCAAGTGTTTGAGAATAAATTTCATTCAGAATATTAACAATCGTAACTAAAGTTGTTGAAAAACTTGCTTGGTATGTGTTTTTACTATTAAATTAGACACCGTAAAGTGAGAGGGACTTTACCTTAACCTTAGTAAAACAACATGAATCAAACTGAAGCTCAAAAAATCATCAAGGATACTGAGTATCTAAACAACAGGATTTTGTCTTTTGATAATCCTAAGGATACTGCTGGCGGACGTCAATACTGCAGAGTAATTGATAAGAAGTATTTGTTTTCAAGTACCGATGAGAAAAATAAGCAGGGTGCTGTGAAAATTCGTTTTAAGGATGTAATGACCGGCAAAGAGTTTATGGAGCAGTTGACTGCAGTAGCTCGTCAGTTTACTAAAAAGGTAGTTGACGAGACAGATGATGTGAAAACAAATTTATTGGCTGTATTGTCAGATGAGACTGAGCCAGTTAAATCTATGGAATGGGTAATGATTCAGTTGAAAGCAAGAGCACCAAAGGTGTTTGCTCAAAATAAGGAAAAAGTTGAAAATTATTTGATGGAGTTGTGGTTGGAAAGCAAAATCACAAGATCAACCTTTAAATCGAAAAACCTTACGGTTTACGCTTTGAAGAAGTAATTAGAAATTGAAATAAAAAGAAGAACCTCCATTAGTCGGTTGACTGATTGAGGTTTTTTTTT
>CAMDPJ010000044.1 GCA_945903925.1 Chryseobacterium gleum | reverse complement strand
CATAAGTCATAGGCTTGTCAATTTGCCCTTTAGGCGTAATCTCAATGATTCTATTGGCAACGGTTTGGGTAAACTCGCGGTCATGTGATGTGAACAATACTATGCCTGGGAAGTTTTTCAAAGAATTGTTAAATGCAGTGATCGATTCCATGTCGAGGTGATTCGTGGGTTCATCTAAAATCAAAAGGTTGGCTGTGGTTAGCATCATTCGCGAAACCATGCATCTTACTTTTTCTCCTCCAGATAATACATTCGATTTTTTCATTACCTCGTCGCCTGAGAATAACATTTTACCTAAGAAACCTCTAATGTAAACTTCGTCTTGGTCGCCAGAATACTGGCGCAACCAGTCAACTAAGTTAAGCTTGCCGTTGAAGTATTTGTGGTTTTCGTTGGGTAGGTATGAAGTGGTAATGGTTTGGCCATAGGCACAAGTTCCCGAATCGGGTTGTGCTTCGCCAGATAAAATTTGGAAAAGGGCAGTAATGCCTGTACCTTCCTTGCCTATAAAAGCAATTTTGTCGCCCTTGTTCACCACGAATTCGATGTTGTTGAGAAGTGTTTTTCCTTCCACCGATTTATTTAATTTATCTACCGTAAGAACTTGATTTCCCGATTCACGATTTTGTTGAAATATGATACCTGGATACCTTCTGTTTGAGGCTTTTATGTCTTCTAAAGATATTTTGTCTAAAGCTTTCTTTCTACTCGTTGCTTGTTTAGATTTAGAAGCATTGGCGCTAAAGCGGGCAACGAAATCTTGGAGCTCTTTTATTCTATCTTCAGCTTTTTTGTTAGCCGATGCTTTTTGTGCTAACACCAACTGACTCGCTTGGTACCAAAAGGTGTAGTTGCCAGGGAAAAGAGTGATTTTACCAAAGTCGATATCGGCGATATTGGTACAAACAGTATCTAAGAAACGGCGGTCATGCGATACAACGATTACAGTGTTGTTGAAATCCAACAAGAAATCTTCTAACCAAGCAATGGTTTGCATGTCCAAGTCATTCGTAGGCTCATCGAGAATTAATATGTCGGGATTGCCAAATAAAGCCTGCGCCAAAAGCACCTTTACTTTATCAGAACCCTTTAAATCTTTCATTAAGGTAGCATGCATTTCATCCTTGATTCCCAGTCCACTAAGTAAAATTGCTGCTTCCGATTGAGCATTCCAGCCATCCATCTCAGCGAACTCCGATTCTAGCTCAGATGCTTTCATTCCATCTTCTTCAGAGAAGTCGGGTTTAGCATAAATCAAATCCTTTTCTTGCATGATATTGTAAAGCCTTTTGTGCCCCATAATCACCGTATCTAAAACTGGGTACTCGTCAAACTCAAAGTGATTTTGTTTCAACATGGTGAAACGCTTACCTGGTTCAATATATACGTGTCCCGAATTCGCTTCTAAATCTCCCGCCAATATCTTTAAAAAAGTAGATTTCCCTGTTCCATTGGCACCAATTACGCCGTAGCAGTTTCCGCCGGTGAACTTAATATTCACCTCATCAAACAAAACTCTTTTGCCAAATTGCAGGGATATATTTATTGCTTCAATCATTGTAAATTTATTTGAGGCTGCGAAATTAAGGTTTCTTTTCGACTTTTTTCTTGCATAAAGCAACCCCTTGTTATTATCTTCGTCATTCTCACAAACAAACCCTTAACGTTTAATATTTTATGAAATCATTTATTACCCGTCAATCAAAAAAAATGGCCGTTTTGGCATTAGCTGTTGGATTAATGGCTACTTCATGTAACAAAGATAAAGATGCTCCGGCATTACCAGCTGCAACATCAATGGAATTCAGTTCAACAAGTTTATCTGGAAAAAGTAATAAAACAGAAGGATATGCTTATACTGTAGTAACTCTGGGCATGGCTTATTGGAATACTGTTATTGCCGCAAATATAGCTGTGCCAGTGGCATCGTTTAAAGAAGCTTTCAATCATGAAGCTAAATATTCATCAAAAGACAAAGATTATGTTTGGTCTTATGATGTTGTGGTTAAGAATATTAAGTACACAGCTAACCTTCACGGTAAGGTTGATGGTGATAATGTAGCATGGAAAATGTTGGTTTCTCAACAAGGAGGTTTTCAGGATTACGAATGGTACACAGGTACTTCAAAAGTAGATGGTACTTCTGGTCAGTGGAAATTAAATAGAGGTGCAACTTCTGGCACAGTGACTTACTTAACCATTGATTGGACTAACAATTCTTCTAATTCTACGCATTCTACTACATTTACATTGAGCGACGCAAATGATGTGAATTTTGGAAATTATATCAATTACTATGTAAACACTGATGCTGAGTTTAATGGACATTATGATGTTTATGACGCTGTAAAGAAAGAATTAATTCAAATCATGTGGAGCACTGCCGATAGACATGGTAAAGTGATTGGCGCTGATTTGGAAAGTAGCTGCTGGGATTCTGCTACAAACGATGTGAATTGCAACTAAAAATGAGACTTATTAAAAGAAAACCCCGAAGAGCAATTTTCGGGGTTTCCTTTTTTATTTTAAAAACTGAGGGGAGACCTCTAAGTTCTTGCTCTCGGTATTGTAAATGTAAAAACCTTCTTTTGTTTTAGCACCTAGTTTGCCAGCTTGAACCATGTTTACCAATAGCGGGCAAGCGGCATATTTTGGATTGCCAAAGCCTTCGTAAAGTACTTTTAAGATCGATAAACATACGTCCAAACCAATAAAATCGGCTAATTGTAGCGGTCCCATAGGGTGAGCCATACCTAACTTCATAATGTTGTCTATTTCTGCTACTCCAGCTACTCCTTCGTGCAAAGTACAAATGGCTTCATTGATCATTGGCATCAGTATTCTGTTGGCTACAAAACCAGGGTAGTCGTTGGCGCAAACAGCAATCTTATCGAGTTTTGCTGAAACAGTTAAAACAGCTTCTGTTGTCTCTTTAGAGGTAGTAAAGCCATTAATAACTTCTACCAATTTCATTAAAGGCACTGGATTCATGAAGTGCATGCCTATTACCTTGTGGGCACGGCCGGTAACAGAAGCAATTTTAGTGATAGAAATAGAAGATGTATTAGAGGCTAATATGGTTTGTGGTGAAGTGAATTCATCTAATTCTTTAAATATTTTGAGTTTTATATCTAAGTTTTCCGATGCTGCTTCAACCACTAACTCAACATCTTTTACTCCTTCTTTTAAAGAGGTGTAGGTGGTGATGTTGTTTAGCGTTGATTTTTTTTGTGCTTCATTGATGAGTTCTTTTTTCACCATCCTGTCTAAATTCTTTTCGATAGTGATGATTGCTTTTCGCAGTGCTTCTTGCGAAATATCTATTAAAGAAACTTCAAAACCTCTTTGAGCAAAGCAATGCGCTATGCCATTACCCATTGTCCCCGAACCTATAACAGCTACTTTTTTCATGGCGAAAAATTGAATGATTAAGCATCTAAAATAGAAAAATTTAACGGGCTTGTAACTTTTCCTTATTGAGATTGTCTTAACTACAAGAAACCTTAAAACGGAAAGTTATGAACGAACTAATTAAAAAGTACCAACGCCAGCAGGTGGAGGAGTTTTTGAAAAACAATCCGGATTTAAGAAAGATAAAAGCCTTAGACCTTAAAATTGCTCAAGCTAAAAAAAAGTACGTTGAAGAGCTTAAGTACAAGTAGGTCGCAGCTACTGCACGAAACATTTACTGAATTGCAGGCAATCTCCACGGTTGCCTGTTTTTCATTGCAATTAACCGTAATTTCATAATAAAAAAACAATTAAAAGTGGTGTTGTACAGTTTGCTTAATTACTTTTGTTCTATGAAAAAAATACTTTTATCGGTTTCTTTATGTGCTGCACTCTTTTCTTGTACTACAGATACTAATAATCGTCATGTTTTTCACTATGTGATAACGGGTAGCAGCCTTAAGGCTAGTAATCTTTATGGTAAAATGGGACCTGGTATTGAGTTTAGTTCAGAAGAGGTTGATATTCCCTTTGAGGTGAGTCATGAGGTCTATTATGTTGACGAACCTTTGGAGTATGAATTAAGAATTAGCGCTGCCGATACTTCCCACAAATATGATGTTCAGGTGTTTATCGACGATAATTTGGTAAATAGCAATGATGAGTATGATTATTCTTTTTCTCCAGCAAGAATAGGGGTGAAGGGGACTTATGTTCAGTAAGAAAAATGATGTAAATAAAAAAGCCCCGATGAGTTTTCATCGGGGCTTTTTGTTATTCACCTTCTTGCTCAGGTTCTTCTTTTGTTTTCTTCTTTGAATTCTTTGGTTTGGTAATCTTCAAAGTGATTTCGTTTTTCTCTTTGTCTAAATCAACTTGAATAAAATCACCTTCCTTTAAATTAGATTTGATGATTTCCTCTGCAACGGCATCTTCCAAGTATTTCTGTATAGCACGTTTCAATGGCCGAGCACCATATTCGCTATCGAATCCTTTATTCTCGATATAATCTTTAGCATCAGTAGAAACTTTTAAAGTTAAACCAAGTGCAGAAACTCGCTTGTATAATTTCTCTAGCTCAAGATCGATAATTTGGTGAATATCTTCTTTGCTTAAAGAATTAAATAAGATAACATCGTCAATTCTATTTAAAAACTCAGGAGCGAATGATTTCTTCAATGCACCAGTGATTACGCTTTTCGCGTTTTCATCGGCTGCAGTTAATTTTGCATTCGTTTGGAAACCTACACCTGTGCCAAACTCTTTCAACTTACGAGTACCGATGTTAGAAGTCATGATGATTACAGAGTTCTTGAAATCGATTTTTCTTCCAAGACTATCCGTCATTTGTCCGTCATCTAAAGCCTGCAACAACAAGTTGAAAACATCTGGATGTGCTTTTTCAATCTCATCTAACAAGATAATAGAATAAGGCTTTCTTCTAACTTTTTCAGTTAATTGTCCGCCTTCCTCATAACCAACATATCCTGGAGGCGCTCCAATCAATCTAGAAATAGCAAATTTCTCCATGTATTCACTCATGTCAATACGAATCATTGCATCTTCAGTATCGAATAAGAACTTAGCCAATTCTTTAGCCAATTGTGTTTTACCAACTCCGGTAGGACCTAAGAAAATAAATGAACCAATTGGTTTGTTAGGATCTTTCAATCCGGCACGGTTACGTTGAATGGCTTTAACTACTTTGTCGATGGCGTCAGCTTGTCCAATTACCTTACCTTTCAAATCTTCAGGCATCCTAGATAATTTACCGCTTTCTTTTTCGGCAATACGCTGTGTAGGAATACCAGTCATCATACCAATTACTTCGGCAACATCATCTTCTGTTACTGTTTCACGGTTGTTTTTGGTGTCTTCTTCCCAACGTTTTTTAGCGTCTTCTAATTTTTCAATGGACTGACGTTCTTTGTCTCTTAAGCGAGCAGCTTCTTCGTATTTCTGACTTTTAACTACTTTATTTTTTTCTTCTTTGATACCTTCGATATCTTTTTCGATATCTAAAATTTCTTTGGGAACATTGATGTTGGTGATATGCACACGAGAACCAGCTTCATCTAAAGCATCAATCGCTTTATCGGGCAAATGGCGATCGGTAATATATCTCGAAGAAAGTTTAACGCAAGCAGCGATAGCTTCTGGCGTATAAATTACGTTGTGATGGTCTTCGTATTTCTCTTTAATGTTGTTCAAAATTTGAATGGTCTCTTCTACAGTAGTAGGCTCAATAACTACTTTTTGGAATCTTCTTTCTAAAGCTCCGTCTTTCTCGATGTACTGGCGGTACTCATCTAAAGTAGTAGCACCAATACATTGTAGTTCACCACGAGCCAAAGCAGGTTTAAACATGTTTGATGCGTCTAATGAACCCGAAGCTCCACCAGCACCAATAATGGTATGAATCTCGTCAATGAAAAGAATTACTTCAGGTGATTTTTCTAATTCGTTCATCACCGCTTTCATTCTCTCTTCGAATTGTCCGCGATACTTAGTGCCCGCCACCAAAGAAGCCAAGTCTAACGTTACTATTCTTTTACCGAACAAAACTCTAGATACTTTTCTTTGAATGATTCTTAAAGCTAAACCTTCGGCGATGGCTGATTTACCCACCCCCGGCTCACCTATTAATATAGGGTTGTTCTTTTTTCTTCTACTTAAAATTTGAGATACTCTCTCAATTTCTTTTTCTCTGCCTACAATTGGATCTAATCTGCCCTCGATAGCCATTTTAGTAAGGTCTCTACCAAAGTTGTCTAAAACAGGCGTTTTAGATTTGGCATCTAACGGTTTTTTGGCTGCCGTACCAGAAGAGAATTCGCTGGCATCGTCGTCGTTGTCGTCATCAGCAGGAGTTCCTGGCAATTCTGATTTAGGACCTGTTTCGGTTTCATCTTCTACTACGTGCATTTCTTCTTTAATTGAATCATAATCGATGTTGTAGTCATCAAAAACTCTTGTTATTATATTGTCCTCGTCTTTTAAAATTGATAAAAGCAAGTGCTCTGTGCCTATCATTTGGCTCTTAAACAGCTTCGCTTCCAAATAGGTTATTTTTAATGCTCTTTCGGCTTGTTTCACCAATGGTATATTTCCAGGTTGATTGAAATTCTTCGATTTCGATTTGATATTGTTCTCAATTGATTTTCTCAACTCGGCCAAATCAACTTTAAGGTTCTTCAAAATTTTAACCGCATTGCCTTCTCCTTCGCGTAAAATGCCCAAAAAAAGATGCTCCACGCCAATGTAATCGTGCCCCAAACGGAGAGCTTCCTCTCGGCTGTAGGTGATAACATCTTTAACTCTTGGTGAAAACTTTGCTTCCATAATAAATCGTTGTAAATATATTATAAGCGTAAATATATTCAAAAATAAGTACACCAATAGTTTTAAGCTCTTTTTTAAATTGTTAATTTCTAACAAAAATTTGTTAGTAAGTGAGGGATGAAAATTCTGTAATTGGGGGCTCGATTTAGTATTTTCGTTCCCCATTAATGAGTTTAATGTTCAATGTTTAATGTTCAATGTTGTTTGCACTTTAAATTTTAAACCTTAAATTTTAAACCTTATATTATAATATCTATGGCTGAAGGCGAAAAAATTATTAGAATAGACATCGAAGATCAAATGAAGGCTTCGTACATCGACTACTCGATGTCGGTGATTGTTTCTCGTGCGTTACCTGATGTGCGCGATGGGTTGAAACCAGTGCACAGAAGAGTGTTGTTTGGTATGTTGGATTTGGGCGTGCTGTCTAACCGTGCACACAAGAAATCGGCGAGAATTGTTGGAGAGGTATTAGGAAAGTATCACCCACATGGTGATACATCAGTATATGATGCGATGGTGCGTATGGCGCAAGATTGGTCGTTGAGATATCCATTAGTCGACGGGCAAGGCAACTACGGCTCTGTGGATGGTGATAGTCCGGCTGCAATGAGGTATACAGAAGCTCGTTTGCAAAAAATTGCAGAAGAGATGATTCGTGATATCGACAAAGAAACAGTTGATTTCTCTTTAAATTTTGATGATACTTTGCAAGAGCCTACGGTTATGCCAACGGTTCTTCCTAACTTATTGGTGAATGGCGCTTCTGGTATTGCTGTAGGTATGGCTACCAATATGCCTCCTCACAACTTAACTGAAATCATCAATGGTATCATTGCTTACATTGAAAATAACGATGTTACAATTGCCGATTTAATGCAGTTTGTAAAAGCTCCCGATTTCCCTACTGGTGGAACCATTTACGGTTACGATGGTGTGAAAGAGGCTTTTGAAACAGGAAGAGGGAGAGTTGTTTTACGTGCTAAATCAGAGATTGAAGTAGAAGGCGGACGTGAAAGAATCATCGTTACAGAGATTCCTTACCAAGTAAATAAGGCAGAGATGATTAAGAAAACTGCCGATTTGATCAACGACAAGAAATTAGAAGGTATCTCTGATATTCGCGATGAGTCGGATAGAAGCGGTATGCGCATCGTTTACGAAATTAAAAACAATGCCATTACCAATGTGGTGTTGAATAGCTTATACAAATACACAGCATTACAATCTTCTTTTAGCGTGAACAACATTTGTTTGGTGGCGGGTCGTCCTCGTTTATTGAACTTAAAAGAAATGATTGCTTGCTTCGTTGACCACCGTCATGAAGTGGTGGTTAGAAGAACGCAATTCGACTTAAGAAAAGCAGAAGAAAGAGCGCATATTTTAGAAGGATTAATCATTGCTTCTGATAACATCGACGAAGTGATTGCTTTAATTAAAGCTTCTAAATCTCCTGATGAAGCGCGTGAGAAATTAATTGAGCGTTTCAAATTGAGCGACATCCAATCTCGCGCTATTGTTGAGATGAGATTGCGTCAGTTAACAGGTTTAGAACAAGATAAACTGCGTGCTGAGTTTAATGAGATTATGGCTTTCATTAAAGAATGTCAAGATATTTTGGCTTCTAAAGAAAGACGTTTCGAAATCATTAAAACAGAGTTGATTGAGTTAAGAGATAAATTTGGTGATGGTAGAAAAACAGAGATCGATTTTTCTGGTGGTGACTTTAGAGTAGAAGATATCATTCCTAATAAAGAAGTGGTAGTTACTATTTCTCACTTGGGTTATATCAAAAGAACTGAATTAATAGAATACCGCCGTCAAGGTCGTGGCGGTGTTGGTTCCAAAGGTTCGGCAGCAAGAGATGAAGATTTCTTAGAGCATTTGTTCATTGCTAAAAACCACGATTGGCTATTGGTGTTCACCGAAAAAGGAAAATGTTTCTGGATGAGAATTTTCGATATTCCTGAAGGAACTAAAATCTCAAAAGGAAGAGCTATCCAAAACTTAATCAACTTAGAGCGCGACGATAAGATGATGGCTTATATTAATGTAGGTGATTTAAAAGATGAAACGTACACTAATAACAATTTCATCATCATGGTAACCAAGCAAGGCATCATCAAGAAAACAAGCTTAGAAGCTTACTCTCGTCCGCGTGCAAATGGTATTAATGCTATCAATGTTCGCGAAGGCGATCAATTGCTAGAAGCAAGATTAACCACAGGAAGCAACGAGATATTAATCGCTATCAAATCGGGAAGATGCATTCGTTTCAACGAATCAACTGTTCGTCCGATGGGTAGAAATGCAACCGGTGTTCGTGGCGTTAACATGAATGACGACAATGATGAAGTAATCGGTATGATTGCCATTCAAGATCCTTCTAAAGAATCTGTGTTGGTGGTTTCTGGCAAAGGATACGGTAAACGTACATTGTTAAACGATCCTGAAGATGGTGAGCCTGTTTACAGAATAACCAACCGTGGTGGTAAGGGAGTTAAAACATTGAATATTACAGATAAAACCGGACCATTGGTAGCATTGAAAAGCGTAACAGATGAAGATGATTTAATGATCATCAACCGTTCTGGTATTGCTATTCGTATTGCTGTGGCCGAATTAAGATTAATGGGTAGAGCAACGCAAGGTGTTAAACTTATCAACTTAAGAGGAAGCGATGAAATTGCTGCTGTAGCTAAAGTACCTGCTTCTGATGAAGAAGAAACTGTAGAAGGTGAAGGTGGAGTTGCCGAAGGTGGTGAAGAAGGTGAAGCACCTGCTGAATCAGCTTCTGAAGAACCAGCGGCAGAATAATTTATACAACCCAATTTAAAAAGCCCTTTCGTTTTCTAACGAAAGGGCTTTTTTTTTTGACTCTACACAATACAATTTCTACGCGTCGCGTTACCCTTAAAACAAATACTTTTTGCTTATGCATAAACTTTTTACTCAGGAAAATTTAATTAGTGAAATTGATGCAACACTCGACCAACTGTTGGAGTTAGCTGCTATGCCAGCCCACTGCAGTAATGCAGAAGCAGATGGTTTCGAAGTGCCCGGTGACCATTGTATCAACAATATCATCAATTATTCCAAAGCCTTAAGTGTACGTAATTCTGTTATGTTGGATAAGGTTAGCTTGTTGCTAAATTAGTTGGTTGATATTGACTATTGAAAAGCGCTTAGGGTAAAGGGTCCCTAGGCGCTTTTTGTTTTTTGAAATAGCGGGAAGCGAAAGTATTGGATAGATTGGAAAATAATATTGCCGTAATTGACGGCGAGTGACTAACCAATATTTCATTTAGCACTTCCGCAGAGGCGAAATGCTTTCGCCCGTTAAAAGAAATTATTCAAATACTTCAGAATGCAGCGAAACAAGACAGAGTTGTTGTTTATGTTATTAGTTTTCAGCGGTAAATTACTTCAAGTCTTTCCTTAGTTTCTTTGGGTTTTGGCGGGTATCAAAAAGGCTTCAGGCATTGGCAGTTTTTAAATTCCATTTCTTAGAGATTGAATCGCTGATTTCAATAAATTTCTTCAAAGCTTTAGGCGACCAATGTAAAGAATAGTACTTTTTCATTATGGCTTCAGTCGGGCTTTAATTTGTTTCATAACCACGTCATGAGGAATTCCCTTCCCTGCATCAAGCTCTGCAATTCCAGCGTCAATATCAGCCTTTTGTTCATCGGAAAGGGTATCCCAAAAATCAACATTGGCCTTTGTTTTCTTTGCATATGTTAGAAGGTTTTTAATCGCAGCAACCAAGTTAACGTCATTGACGTTCACAGTAGTTTCAAATTTGCAATTTGAAACGAACTTATTGCGATTTTTAATCGCTTTTATTTTGTGTGATTCATCGCGATTAAAAATCGCTGAAAAGAAGATTTCAGATTGCGCTGCGCTAAATCTGAAACTACTGGACTTAAGCGGTAGACTTTTTTTTTGGGCATGGGTGTAGATTTTATTTGTATCAACTAAAAGCCTTTGCAGATTATAAGACATTTATAATCAGTATTTTGCAGTAAAATTAGCGGCTGTCCTTTTTATTAAAGAGGGGCGCTGTCACTTATTTTTATTTTTTCTTTTGTCGGCAGGTCATATTTTCTTTATAGCGAACCAATGATGAACTTTTAAGAATTTCTTTTGTTTCTATTATAAAGAGTTCTTGCTTTTTTTTGTCCAATTCTACTAGCTTAAAGCAATAATCAACTTCTCCTTCTCTACCCCAATTCGTTATTTCATAATTTAATTTCACTTTATTTTTTTGTTCATATTCTGTAATGTAGTGGTCGTATTGTTGTTTTGCTTTTTTGTCTGTTCCTGCACCAATACTAATGAATGAAACACTAAAGCGATAATTTGTATCTGTCGTTATTGTGTTCTGAGTTGTTGAAGTTGTTGTTTTTTTGTCTGTTACCTTTTTAGTGCTATTACAAGCAAATAAAGTAATGATTGCGATTAAAAAAATTAATTTTTTCATTTTGTTTGCTTTAAAGAAAATAAAGAGAAGCAATTTCGTAGAAATTGCTTCTCTGATTAATTTATTTTGAGATAAATATTTTTTTAGTTAAAGCATTATTACCGCTATTGAACTTTATAAAATAACTACCATTTGGTAAATCTTTTAAACTCATTTGGAACGGATAACTGCTAACATTGTCAAATTGCTGAATTTTAGCTCCTAACAAGTTATATAAAATAATGCTTACGTTTTCATTCTTTGTCAATTTAGCATTTATTATAAAGTCACCATTACTTGGGTTAGGATAAATATTAAAAGTATTTTCTAATAAAACTTCATTTATAGCTACAGGGCTGCTACAGCCTAATGAAGTCAACAACCCAGCCCTATCACCATTTAAGGCGGCTTGCATTCTTGTCCCTTGGTCAAACGTAAACATAACCATACAATAATCATCTACATAGTCCATATAGTTCATATACATTTCTCCATCTTCACCAGAACCACAAGCGCTATTTGCATTATGTGGGAATGTTGGGCAACCATAATTATTGTCTTCCGCAATTTCTGTATCAGCTACAAAATCGTCTCCACAAATAGCATCTCCCCAAATGTGTCTTAGATTTAACCAATGTCCAACTTCGTGTGTACCTGTTCTGCCTAAGTCAGTAGGTGCTGTAGCTGTTCCAATATCACCAAATGCGGTATAGCTTATTACAACTCCGTCATCATCAGGAGCAGATACTAAGTCAGATGGAAATGTAGCGTAACCCAATGTTGCACCACTAGCACTTAAATCACAAACCCATATATTTAAATACTTTGTTGGGTCCCAATTGTCCTTTCCTCCAGTTGCTGTATACTTTTCGTTACCATCACCTGCGAATGAAAGAGAATCTGTATAGGTGCGTGTAATACCCGAAGTGGCATTCCCATTAGGGTCTCTTGTTGCTAAACAAAACTCAATTTCAGTATCCGCTGTGTATTGCCAAAAGGGATGAGAATTGTCTAATGCATCGGAATTCAAAAGTCCAAAGTCATCATTCAAAATGTCAATTTGAGATTGAATTTGTGCAGTTGAAATGTTCTGTGTTGCGTTATTGTATAGTACGTGCACTACGACTGGAATGCTTAACAGTATTTGTGCTTTTTTTGCGTTAATATTTGCAGAAACCCATTTTTGCGTTTCGCTTTCTGATTGTTGCATTCTTAATTGAATTGAAGGATCATTTTTCATTTTTTGCTCAAGAATTTGCATTGTTGCGCATTTGTTGCTTTGTGCTTGTAGGTTCAGACTAAATAAAGTAAGTCCAACGGCAAGCACTGTGTATAATATTTTCATTTTGTTTTGATTTTATTTTTTTCTACTCGCATGGCTTTTTGAAAAACAGGGGACAGATGTAACTTTTCCATTCATTTATTCTCTTTTTTTGGTCTTCCATTTTTTCTAAATGTAAATTTTTTACCGCTTATAAATAGGGCCGTTTGACATTTT
>CAMDPJ010000043.1 GCA_945903925.1 Chryseobacterium gleum | reverse complement strand
ACAACGATTCTGTTGCCACATCTTCTGTAATAAACAAATGGAAATTTGCCTTTGGTGCTACACCATACATATATGCATCATTGGAAGCCAAAACAGATAGCACCATTGCTCCATGATTGTCTTTCTCAAAAACAGAAACATCATTGTCTACAAAATCAAAAGTGCTTTTAATCTGTTCATTCGTCTCTAAAAGAGTGATTGCCGAAAATATTTTAGGAAACCCGGCATCGAAAATAGCGATATCTATTCCCTCTCCACTAAAACCATGTTCATGTAAAAAATGACCATTAAGCATACTCACCTGATTCATTGACTCTGCGTAAGTATGAGCATACCACTGCGTTTCTTCACTATTGAATTTACTTTGCATTTTAAGTACTCCTGTTGCTTGGCAGAAATACTCTGCCGAGCGCACAAAAGGAAGAGTGCGCAAAGGCGCTATTAAACTGGTATCGTTGGTTAAAACCAAGGCAGAGTTTCTCCATTTAGATTGCTTTATCACCTCAACTCCTTGCTGTTTTAAAGTAGAAATATAAGATGCATCAACAGGCACATCGTAATAATCTACTGTTATGCCTCTTTTGTTCTTTTTCTCAAGAGAAGAGGGACTTAGAAACTGCTGAGGATTAGTCAAAGAAGCATTTCCTTTGTTTTTAAAAACCACTTCGAAATAAAAATTTTGGGAATAGGATAAGCTTGAAACAAGCAAAAAGAAAAAAGTTGCTTTCTTAGTTGTTTCCATGCGAAACATAGCGCCATTCGTAAATTACACCTTTCTGAATTCTATCCATAACACCTAGCGATGAGGAAGTATTTTGAGAATTTACATCTATCACTTTTTTGTACACCAAACCAATGTTTCTTGCATACTTCTCATTGTAATATAGCTTCGATATTTTGGTTTCTACATCTCTTTGCAAAACACTTGCTGTAGAATCAAAAGTTAAATACTTCACATCAGCATTTTGAACAATATAATCCCATTCATCTTCGGTATTGAAAGCATTTCCATTCCAAGTTGCACCTTCAGTTACCGGAAATTTCAATCGTGAATACCTAATACTTTCCTCTACTCTTTCGTAACGACCAACTAATTTGGTAACATGCCAAACATCTGTTAAAGCGAAGGCCACAGTATTAATATTTATATTGCTGGTATAAAAACGTTTATATCTTTTGTATTCATAAGACGTGTTGCCTAGCAAATCGGTAAAGGGGAGTCCGATTTCCTCTTTCAACTGAAATTTAAAAGTATCCTTGGTTTTTGTAAAATCATTGAAATGGATAGAATCTACATCGTAAATGATATAGCTACCGGTTTTAAGAGGCACATAGTTGTAGCCTGCATCTATCACCGTTGCAGCATCTTTTTTACAAGCACTAAACAACAGTGCTGCAAAAGTAAGAGCTACTAAAACTTCTCTTCCTTTAAAACCGAACCTTTGTCGTAATGCTTCCATGTACCTATTTTTTTTTCATTTTCGTAAGTTCCTTCTAACTTCAATGTTCCGTCAAGATAATACTCTTTGTATGCTCCTTGCAACTTATCAATGCGGTAATTTGCTTCTTTCACCAATTTCCCATTTTGAAAAGCTTTAAATGCTCCATCGCGAAACCCGCCATAATAAATGATAGTAGAGTCTAATTCTGCGGCAGCACTATAAAACTTCCATTCTCCAATTCTTTTATCTTTTAAAAACTTACCTTCTCTTTGTAATATAGCAGACTCATAGTAATGTGAATAGTTGCTGGTATAATCTAAATTAAAAACTTCTTTGCTTCTAATTACAGTTTCAGAAGTATCCCAATAAGAAATACGAGGCTCACTGGTGTAAACTAATATTCCGTTTTGGTAAATCTCCTTCTTTTCTTGCTTACCTAAGTAACCGTTAAATATCCACTCTCCGTTTTTTAATCCGTTTTTATAGTTACCTAAAGTTGCCGCAACACCATTAGGGAAATAAGTAGTGTAAAAACCTTCTTGCTTTCCATTTTTAAAAGTTCCTTCACTTTTCACCTTACCGGTTTCAAACCATTCTTTAACGGCGCCTTCTTTTTTACCATTGTTAAAGGTTTCTAAGCTTGAGTTGATTCCATTTCTGTAATACAATTTCCATTCTCCATGCTTCACGCCCATTCGGTAAAATTCTTGAGAAAGCAACACACTATCTTGTGCATAATATCTCCACAAGCTGTCTTTCTTCTTATCGTTGTATAAACCTTGCGCCATCACCACTCCGTTGGCATAATACAAAAATGCGGCAGCTTTTTTTCCATCAGGATAGTAGTTCAACTGCGCTTCTAGTTTTCCATTCTTTTCGTAATAATGTTTGAATTGTCCTTTAGGCAAGCCATGATTAAAATCGCCCTCGTATTTCTTTTTACCATTTTTATATTTTTCTAACCAGAAGCCGTGTTTTTCACCTTTAGCATCCACCTTATTGGTATCAGGGGTCTTATTTTGCGCAAACAATTGCACACTAAAAAATAAAAATAAAATAAAAATGGAATTCTTCATGCTGCTAATTTTGGAGGAAGGTAAACAATTTTCATTCCTTGATTTAAGTCCTCGTTTCTAATTTTATTGATGCTGAATTGTAAATTGGTTACAATACTTTTTCTAATTCGTAGTGATTGCGATGTGGAGAATTGCGAGATACCAGTTCGGCAATGAAGCCTGCCAAGAAAAACTGCACTCCCAAAATCATGGCTACTAAACCGAAATAAAATGAAGGTCTATCGGTAATCACAGAGTAATCTGAAAACATTTTTACACCCCATAAATAGGTAATAAAGATAAATCCGAAAGTAAACATTAAAGTTCCTAAAGCCCCAAAAAGATGCATTGGTTTTTTTCCAAATTTCGATACGAACATGATAGACAGTAAATCTAAAAAGCCAAATAAAAAGCGTTCTAAACCAAACTTAGTCACACCGTATTTACGCTCGCGATGAATCACCACCTTCTCTCCAATCTTTCTAAATCCTGCCCATTTAGCAATTACCGGAATATATCTATGCATTTCACCATACACTTCAATAGCCTTCACCACTTCTATTTTGTATGCTTTTAAACCGCAATTAAAATCGTGCAAATAAATACCGCTCATTTTGCGCGCTGCCCAGTTGAATAGTTTGGTGGGAAGAGTTTTAGTGATAGGGTCGTATCTTTTTGCTTTCCAGCCCGAAACTAAATCGTAGCCGTCTTCTATAATCATTTTGCTTAGTTCGGGGATTTCATCCGGACTGTCCTGCAAATCTGCATCCATCGTGATAACGACCTTGCCATTACATTTCTCGAAACCAGTTTGCAAAGCAGCCGATTTACCGTAATTTCTTCTGAATTTAATACCTCGCACATTGGCATCGGCAGCACAAATCTCCTCTATCATCTGCCATGATTTATCTCTACTACCATCATCGATAAACAACACTTCGTAAGAAAGATTGTTTTCTTGCATCACCTTTACAAGCCAAGCGTGCAGCTCTTTTAAAGATTCCTCTTCATTAAAAAGTGGTATTACAACAGATATATCTTGCATTATTCCTTAATCTTATTTTTAAAAATAGTTTTTTCTTTTCTAAGTAAAAAACCAAACAACAACGAAGTAACGAATCCAAAAATTGCCATAGTAAAACAATTGGCCATCATTACCAGTAATGGAGAATGAAACCCTTCGTAAACCATTGCTTGCTGCTCTGCTGTGAATTTTTGACCAGTATATAAATCACGCATCATTTTATCTATCAAGTCTTGCGGACCATATTGAACCAGCAAAAAAGTAACAAAACCCATAATCACGCCCGCAGCGATACCTGTATTGGTGCCCAAACGAAGCGCTTCTTGCATCGATAAAAAACCACTATTCACCTTATTTCTAAAGTGTTTCAAGAAAAAGTACATGCTAAAAACAATCACCCCCAACTTCATCAAGTTAACCACTTCCATTGGAAAAGGAAGCACGCAGAACATCATATCTGAAAAGGCAACGAACAAACCCCATAGGAGTCCAAAATTCAATGAATATTTTAATACCGAAGGCATGCAACGAAAATAATAAAACTTTACGGTTAATTTTCAGCCCTTTAGTTAGAACTTGTAATATTTGATAAAGAAAATTCAGTTTTTTTCCTATTTTTGCACGGGGTAAGTCTTGTGCGACCAGCTCCTGCTGAACTCCCCCAGGTCTGGAAGGAAGCAAGGGCAGGCGGTTGAGCGGTGCGACACAAGTAGCTTACCCTACTTTTTTTTAGGGGGTGGTCTTCTTGGCGAAACGAAAAATTTAAAAGTATGAAAACAAATTTCGACCACATAAAAACTACTTTATTTACAAACTTATTTTTACTTGCTTTTGCATTCGCAAATGCACAAACACCTAGCAAAACTGTTACCAACGATGATGATTACGATGCTCCTTTTCGCATGTTTCAAGGCGGATTGGGCTGCTCTTACAACGACATGATTGGCAAATACGGCGCTAACAGCAGGTTCTTTTTTAACATCAATACGAAAACGCACCTCGGTCCAGAATTCACCTATTATTTCGCCAACAAAACAACTAAAGCCGAATACTTCTTGGAAGTAAATATTACACGAAACATTGTTCCTATTGGTAAGGTATCTTTTTTCGGACTCACCGGTGCCACTTGGAGATTTGGAGATATTCAACCCGTTATCGACAACACCAAATCATTTCAAGGCATTAACCTAGGCTTTGGCATGAGCTGGAGAAAAGATCATTGGTCGTGGTTTATTACCGAAAAAATCACCAGTTTGAATGCCAACTTGTGGTTGAACGCAGGTGTAGCTTATTACTTCGATATACCCGCATTGGCTAGATTAACCAATATCTACAACCTCAATAAAAGAACCCGAAAAGAATAATATTTTGAACTTCGAGAAAAGCATAAGCAAAGAACAAATCACTCAACTGCCATTGCACAGCTACGATGGAAAAGTTGTAATTCTCGACGACAAAAAAGATATAGCGCAGGCTTTCGAAGAGCTTTCTGCAGAAAGCATTGTGGGTATCGATAGCGAAACAAAACCTTGTTTTAAGAAAGGGCAGTACAACCATACTGCCCTTATTCAATTGGCAACTGCCACAACTGTATATTTGGTGAAGCCTCAAAAAACGGGCTTACCCATTGAGTTTGTTAATCTGTTAGAAAACAAAAACATTATTAAGGTTGGTATTGCTATCGCTCAAGATTTAACCGACCTGCGTAAATTCAAACCATTCAAAGAAAAATCGATGATTGATTTGAATAACTTATGCACTCAACTAGGCTTTCAAAACATAGGCGCCAAAAACCTAAGCGGTATTTTTTTAGGTTGCAGAATTAGTAAATCACAACAAACTTCTAACTGGGAACAAGACCCGCTTACGCATGCTCAAGTTCTTTATGCAGCTACTGATGCATGGATTTGCAGAGAGATTTTAACGAAGATGATAGAAAGTGGGCTCTACAAAACTGAATTCTAATCAAAGAACATAAAAAAAAGCCTAAAACAGAAATGTCTTAGGCTTTTTTTATGTGTTAAATTACCACTTCATTTGCCCCAAAGTAATCAAGGCCTGATAAATATATTCATCGTTGAGAAGTGTTTTATGAAAGGCACTCAACCTTTCTTTCAATGCCTTATCACTTTCAATTTTAGCTTTCTCATCTTTAAGGTAATCGGCATGAACAGATTTCAAACCTTTAATCGTGGCCTCCATACGCTGACTGCTGGCTTTTAAATCCTTCATATCTCCTTCGTAATCGCTGTATTTCAAAGATTGTAAAGTGTTTTTTTCTTCTTTTCTCAGCAATTCTAAATGAGCGTTCAACAACTTAAAGTAAGATGTTGTATCTACTCTCATTTTCGCTGCTTCCTGCAACTCTTTGTAGTGTGGCTCGGGCTTGTAAACAGCGTATTTTGCTTTTTTAATTTTGGTCCAAGGCATAGGAAAATCTTCTTCTCTCTCACCCTGTTTCATGCCTGAATATAAATCGGGCATAATAATATCGGGCACCACACCTTTCAGCTGCGTTGCACCACCATTGATTCTAAAGAATTTAGATTGCGTAATTTTTACCGAACCCAAATCATCATCACCTACCGTTTGGTTTAAAGCCGATTTAAACTGACTCAATTCATAAAAACGTTGCACACTGCCTTTACCAAAAGTAGATTCGGTACCCATAATTACTCCACGATGATAATCTTGAATGGCTGCCGCAAAAATTTCTGATGCTGAAGCACTAAAACCATTTACCAAAACCACCAAAGGCTTGGTATCTTGAATACCAGGGTTAGGGTCTTTGTAAGCATGGCTACTTCCCGCTTTATCATCAACAATCACTACCGGTCCCGATTCAATAAAAATTCCAATCATTTGTATAGCATCTTGCAAAGAACCACCACCATTGTTTCTCAAATCGATTACTGTACCCGCAATATCGTTTACCGATAAACGCTCCACCTCTTTCATTACATCGGTTGCCGAATTTCTACCGCCCTCACCTGTAAAATCGGCGTAAAAACTAGGTAAATTGATATAGCCATATTTGGTGTTGTCGCCATTGCGGGTTAAAATGGCCGACTTAGCAAAAGTCTCTTCCAATACCACCACATCTCTAATAATTGGAATTATTTTGGTGGTTCCCTCAACCTTTTTAACTGTTAATCTAACCTCTGTTCCTTTTGGTCCGCGAATCATACCCACCACTTTATCCAAACGCATATCGGCAACATCAACAGGTTTATCGGCACCTTGTGCCACCTCTAAAATCAAATCTCCCGCTTCTAACTCTCCTTGTTTCCAAGAAGCGCTGCCAGGCACAATAGCTGTTACTTTAACATAACCATCTTTTTCTTGAAGTGTTGCGCCAATGCCTTCTAATCGGCCGGTCATGTGAATATCAAAATCTTTTTTCTCTACCGGAGCAAAATAATTGGTGTGAGGGTCGTACACACTCATCAAAGCATTTACGTACAATGAAAACTGTTCGGCAGCATCCACCTTTTTTAAGCTTTTACTCCACTCTTCATAGCTTTTCAACACCTTTTCGCGCGCTTCTTTTTCCAATTCAACATCGCTCTTTTCGGTTTTGGCGCTATCTGTTTCTAATTTTTCTTTTAGGTTGTAGTATCGCGATAAAACTTGGTATTTCAAAAGTTTTCTCCACAGTTCTTTGCGCTCCAATTCATTTGAAGGAAACTCTCTTTTTCCCTCCTCTGTTTCCACCGATTCGGTAATAGAGAAATCGAAAGGTTTGCTTAAAATATCTTTGAAAACAGGTTCTATTTCTGTCTCTCTTTTATTAATTATAGCTTGTGCCTCATTGTAAAAATCTAAAGTCCCTTCATTGTTTATTTCATCATCAATGGAGTGCGTATATTTGCTCAAATGCTCAACATCAGAAGCCAACAAAACTCTTTTAGAGCGATCGATGGTTTTAAGGTATTGTTTGTAGGCCTTTTCAGAAAAACTATCGTCAATTTTAACATCTAAGTAATGGTAGTTCTTAGTTGAAGCAAAAACATATTCTAAAATGGCCTGTTCTTTGGTTTTCTTCTCTTCGGGCTGTAAAACGTAAAAACCAAAAACACATAGCGCTGCTACAATTGCCACCACTGTTACCTTTAATTTCATAAGCATAGTATATTGTTTTTGAAAGATTCATCTAAGATATTATAAAATACACAACACGAAACACCCCTTCTCTTTATTTTAGTTAATTTGATATATTAGCAGGCTAATAAAAGAAATTTATGATTGTTGTTGCAGATATGGGATCTACTAAAACCGATTGGAGTTTTGTAGATACCAATAGAAACATAGTAAAGGTGAGCACCAATGGCTTCAACCCTTATTTTTATTCTACCGAAGAAATCATTGTTCTTTTAAAACCCGAATTTTCTAAACAAACCTTCAATTGGAATGAAATAACCAATGTGTATTTCTACGGTTCGGGATGTTCTAGTAAGGACAAACAGTGCACGGTAAAGAATGCTTTGAGTCCGTTTTTCCCACAAGCCGATTTATTTATTTCTCACGACTTGTTGGCTTCGGCGCGTGCCATTTGTGGAAAAAACAAAGGTATTGCCTGTATTTTAGGAACAGGATCAAACACTTGTTTATATGATGGAGAAAACATTGTGGCCAACAACCCCAGTTTAGGCTTTTTACTAGGTGACGAAGGAAGTGGTGGCGATTTAGGTAGAGAACTAATTAAGTATTACCAATACGGCGAATTGCCCAAAGAAATAGAAGAAAAGTTTGAAACGCAGTATAAAATGAACCGCGAGAAATTAATCAACGAAGTATACGGCACCAAACACCCCAACGCTTATTGCGCTGCGTTCAGCACTTTCGTAAACGAAAACAAATCGAATCCTGTCATCAAAAAAATGATAGAAGAAAGAATGGAAGAATTTTTTAAGCGTCATGTCACCAAATACGAAGGATACCAAAACATATCTATCAATTTTGTAGGTTCAGTTGCACACTATTTTGAAGAGAATTTAATAACAGTAGCACAAAAATTCGGTTGTACTGTTGGTGTTATTGTTAGAAATCCGGTTGATTTATTAATTTCTTATCACACCCAATAATGGCATTTGCTTTTCACCACGATAAAGACGAATATTTCAAACAGCAAAAAGACAATGCTGCAGAATTTATTCATCCATTTGTTGAACAATTTGTAAAAATTGATTCGAACTTAAAGGTATTAGAAATAGGATGTGCAGAAGGCGGAGTGCTTTGTTCTTTCTTAGAAAAAGGCGCCAAGGGTGTGGGCATAGAATTGCTGCAAGCCCGTTTAGATTTGGCCAATCATTATTTATCGGCACAAATTCCAACCGAACAATTTACGCTCATCAACAAAAATATTTACGACATCAATCCTTCTCAAGATTTGCCTTTTCTTTTTGATTTGGTAATATTGAAAGATGTGATTGAGCATATACCGCATCAAGAAAAAGTGTTGGCCGAAATGACCAAATTATTGGCGCCTGGAGGTAAAATATTTTTTGGCTTTCCACCTTGGCAAATGCCCTTTGGCGGACACCAGCAAATTTGCGAGAGTAAAATATTGCACCTTCTTCCCTACTTTCATTTATTACCGCGTTTCATGTACAAAGCGGTTTTGAAAATGTTTGGCGAAAAAGATTCTACTATCGAAGAATTGATGGATATTAAATCGACTGGAATATCTCTAGAAAGGTTTGAAAAAATTTGCAAAGAAAACGACTACAAAATCGTGAATAAGAAATTGTATTTGATCAATCCAATTTATAAATACAAATTCAAATTAACCCCTCGCAAGCAATTCGCATTTATTAGTGCTATTCCTTACATCAGAAATTACTTTACTACTTGCGGGTATTATTTGATTGAGAAAAACTAACCGCATTGTCTTTTTAGGAGCTAGAGAACAACTACTGTTTAAAATAATTCTGAGGAGATAGTAACAAAAGATGGAACAGTTATTGGCTTCAAAAAATAACATATGATTATCCGCAATTTTACCTATAAACTTAATTGGGCCTCATCCCCATCCCTTCTCCAAAAGAGAAGGGTGACTGAGTGTGAAAAGCATTTTTAAGCAGTGGCTTCCTTCTCCTTTGGAGAAGGACCGAGGATGAGGCCACTTTGAAAATAATTTAACTGGTACGATTGCTGGTAATCAAAAAAAATATTGATTGTAAATCTCCTTTTCCGTATTTTTATCGATGTACTTAAATTTATTTTTATGAAGAACCTTTTGATTTTATTTTGTGCGGCACTATTTTTTTCTTTTTCTTCTGTACAACAAAACACAGCATTACTTAAATACGATGGTGTTTACTTTGGGAAAGTGCAAACCGAACTAAAAACAGAATACCATTATATTGTTTTTAAAAGCGAAGGAAAAGCCAGTACTTATGTGCTCAACAACGCCGACATCAGCAAAGTATCTGCATTAATAAAAAACAACACTCCTGGCGATTTTGAAGGCGAATACCGAATGGAAAACAACAATATCATTTACCGTTCGAACAACAGCATAGGCAAAAATGAAAAACCTGCTGTGTCCCTATCTACCTTTTACAAAGGATTAATCAATGCCGATGGAAGCATCGCTTTGGAGGTGATGTTTAACAACAACACAAAAGGTAGCACGGTCTTCACTTTTCAAAATTTAAAATAAAACACTGATGAGGAATTTGTTGTTGCTATACATACTTACCATTTTCTATTTTTTTGATGTAAAAGCCCAAGAAAACATTAACTGGATCACATTCAATCAACTTGAAAAATCGCAACAAATACAAAAGAAACCGGTGCTGGTTGATGTTTACACTGACTGGTGCGGATGGTGTAAGCAATTAGACAAAACAACCTACGCCGATCCTAACATTATTAGCTATATCAACAGCGCTTTTTACGCCGTAAAATTCAATGCCGAAACAAAAGACAGCATCAGTTTTCAAGGAAAAAAATATTACAACAGAGGAACAGGCACAAGAAGCACGCACGATTTGGCAGTACATTTAATGGGCCAACAGCTGTCGTATCCCACCACCATTTTTTTGAATCAAGAAAGCTCACCAGTTCTTATTGTTCCGGGCTATCAGGCGGCAAACGATATGGCCGCTTTCTTGGTGTACAATGCAGAACAAATGAACGAAAAAGTTAACGTTAATGATTTTAATAATGATTTTAAACGAGCCTTTAACGGCAAGCCTAACGACTCTGCGCACGTTAATTGGCTGCCGCTACAAATAGCTGTAGAAATGCAAAAAAAATCGCCTAAAAAGATTTTGGTTCATCTAAAAAACAATGCCTTTGCGAGCGATCGCGTAATGAGCGCTTCTGCTTTTCAATCGCAAGAGGTGATTGATTCACTCAACAAAAATTACTATTGTGTTGATTTCGATGTGTTGAGCACCGATAGTGTTTTCTTTCAAAACCGATACTTCATCAACACCAACCCGGGTAAAGAATACCATCAACTTACCTACGGTTTATTGCAAAACCAACTGGCTTTTCCAAGCATCGTTATATTAAACGAACAACAATTGGTGCTGGCGCCAATACGCCAATACATCACAGAAAAGCACTTGAGCGCTTTGTTGCATTATTTTAACAGCAATGCGCATACAAAAATAGCCTTTAATGAATGGGTTCAGAAGGTGTATAAGAAGTAAATAGAGTTATAAAACTCCTCTCCCCCACCTTAAACTTTTTTATTACCTTCACGCATCAATTTTTTAACCATGGAAACTGTAGTAGACTTTAAAGAATATGTAGCTTCGGTTGAAGCTCGCACCGGCTATGTTAGACCTTTGGCCTTTGCCCTTGGTGTTCGCCGTTCTAAAAACGGAAAAACATTAGATGTTTCTTATCCCGTTGTTAATTTTAGTGAGAATTTTGGCACTGCTGCCGTTTTAATTGATGTGCTTAAAGTACAAGATTTTAAAAACGGATTTCATCCTGTATTGCTAGAGAATTTGAGTGAAATTTATTCTCACTTCTCTCCTTTTCATGGCGACAATGGTAAACACCCCAACATTGAAACCATTAACGCATTAATAGACAATTACACCACTTCTAACGGTTATGCCGATATTGAAATAATGGCTTATTTTCTTTTCGATAAATCGCAAGCCGTAGAATGTGCCGAAGAAGCGTACTTTAAATTGCATTGCTTATCTACCAGAAAAGCTGAACCACATTCTTTGAATTTAGATGGCTTGTTTGGTAAACTAAACAACATAGCTTGGACGAGCAAAGGACCTATGTTACCAGAAGACGTTGCGGTTCAATCTGTTAAACATATTGGTTCTCACTCGCCTTTATTGGTGTCTCACGTAGATAAATTTCCTTACATGATCAATTACCATATTCCAACAGGAATTAGAATTGCATCGGGCTCGCAAGTGCGTTTAGGTGCTTATCTTGGCGAAGGTACTACTGTTATGCCTTCGGGCTATATCAACTTTAACGCAGGTACAAAAGGCACTTCAATGGTAGAAGGAAGAATCTCTGCAGGAGTTGTGGTAGATAAAGATTCTGATGTTGGTGGCGGCGCTTCCATCATGGGAACCTTATCTGGCGGAAATAAAAAGGTAATTTCTATCGGTCAGAAATCATTGTTAGGCGCCAACTCAGGCACGGGAATCTCTTTAGGCTTTGGTTGCACCATTGCTGCTGGAGTGTATGTTACTGCAGGCTCTAAAATTCACTTGTATAACGCCACCAACGAAGCCATCAACCTTGCTGGCGAAGTAGTGAAAGAAGGCGAAAACATTGTGAAAGGTTTAGACCTTAGCGGTAAAGACAAATTGCTTTTCTTAATGGATACCTCAAAAGGAAGATTGGTGTGCAAACCAAATCCGAAAACCATAGAATTAAACTCAAGCTTGCATAAAAACGATTAACATGAGCGATTTAAAAACAATATTAAGTTCGGGTAAAGAGGCTTCTCCCCAACGTTTTCATCCTTGGATCTTCTCGGGAGCAATAAAGAAAACCCGCCGCCACAGCGACAACAAAGAAGTGGAACCAGAGGATGGCGATGTGGTTACCGTGTACTCGAACAAAGATGAGTATTTGGGCACTGGTCATTATCAAAACAATTCTTCTATCGCCATTCGTATCATCACTTTTGAACACGAAAAAATAGACCAAAATTTTTGGAACAAAAGAATTCAAAATGCTTACGACTACAGAAAGCTAATTAATGTAATCACTCCCGAAACAAATATTTACAGATTGATTCATGCCGAAG
>CAMDPJ010000042.1 GCA_945903925.1 Chryseobacterium gleum | reverse complement strand
CGAAATCTATCTTGGAAATGGCTTTTAGATTACAATCAAAATCATCCTCATCAATCATTAAAAAACATGAGTCCTTTAAATTTTATCAAACAAAATCAGCATATTTGAAATTCAATTTATACCCAGTATGAAAAATGGGGTACTTACATAGTTCCTAAGGCATTTGACGGCAGTGCCATTCCATATGATGCCGTAGACTTCCTTAAAATACTTAGGGGTTCGATAGATTTAATTTTAGTTGAAGAAAATCCAAGATCATTAGCACAGCTGCTTCTCGATTATAAAAGAGGAGAAATGCAAACTCAATTGACATTTGACTACATGAATCCAAAAGAACAGTATTTTGCTAAAGACACAGTTTGGGGTCCTTACATTTTTAAACTTCTTAGTGGAGTGATACCATTCGATACGTCAGGTTCATCCTTAAAACAAAAATCTTATTATTTGAATCGAGCAGCTGAACTAGGAGCTACTGATGCATATTACAATTTAGCTTCTTTATACCAGGTACTTTACCATAATACCAATAATCAAAAATACAATGACTCTTGCATTTTTTATATCGAAAAATTAATTCCTTCTAACAATGCTGGTGCATTGTTGTTGAAAGGTATCAAAATATTTAACGGCGAGGGATATATTCAAAATAAAGAAGAAGGAGTTAAATTAATTTTGATGACTAAATCGCTTGGTGGTTGGGGTGGTTGGAGTGCTACTAAACTTTTAGAAACATTACCTCAACAATTATTTTCAGGAATATATGAAGGTTTTTATTTTAAGCAATCCGTTAAAATAAGCTATCCATGGGATTTTAAGGTGTTATGCTCCAATGGTTGCGGTAGATACACTTATCCTAAAAAAATAATATTTAGCGGCATTTATGATGATAACTATAATCTCCCCCAAAAGAAAAGAACCGCGTTTTTTGTAGACGACTTAGGAAATCCTATAATTAATATTTCTGAAAACGATTTTAAAAATACTTTTGCCATCGCACATATGGGTTATACAGATTGGAAACACGTGATGTGTTCAGGTACATGTCAGTTGGCTCATGAAAATAAAAATAATAAAAACTGGGATGCAATAAAAAACAAACGAGACCAAATTGACAATGAAGAAATCAAATGTGTTGCATGCAGTAAATTTATGCAACGCAAAGATATGTTATCAATTTCTGAATGCCCATGCTATACAGAAACGGGAAGTTCTATTAATTTAAGTTTTACTCAGAGCTACGATCTCTATGGAGACAGCGAACCAAAAGCTTGTTCTTCTGAATGTCAAATAAATTATTGTAAAACTAAATGTGTTGCAAAAGGATATACAAGCAAATACTAATAATTCTGGTTCTTTGTCACAACGAATTTCAACACTGTAGTTTCAATTTTACGGGAGTGTAAACTAAACTGTGCTATTTAGATTTTGTATCACAATATATCCAATTTCAATCTATGGCCAAATATAATAGAACTTTGTGAGACCGTGAGACCCACAGTAGTTTCAAATTTACAATTTGAAACGAACTTATTGCGATTTTTAATCGCTTTTATTTTGTGTGATTCATCGCGATTAAAAATCGCTGAAAAGAAGATTTTAGATTGCGCTGCGCTACATCTGAAACTACTGTTTTTTTTACAAACATATAATCTGTACCTTTTTATCGGCGGAGAAATTTGCAGAGGCAGATGCACTTTTTTGCCTTCAATATCTTTTCACAATCAAAAATTTCCCTACTTTTAGCTTCTAGAAATTTGGCAAACCTAGAATTATTATGAACTTTGGGAAAAAAAGGGACGGTAGGTATTTAAATATTAAACTGGCAAAGGGAAATACCCTCTTTCATCGGTGCAGGAATATTTAGAAATAGATGATTGGAAGCAATATTTAAAAGAGAAGGCCAACGAAGAAATAATTAAAACCTTAAGAGCACGCGCTAAAACCAACCGTCCGGCAGTAGATTTAAAGTTTATTAAGAAAATAGAAAAGATGACAGGAAAAACATTTAATTTCAACAAAAAAGGCCGACCAAAAAAGAAAATAAATGTTGAAGCATGACGATAATACCTACCGTCCCTATATACTTCACAGGTTTTAAGTATTTGAGCAGCTTAGAATCTTATAGAATGGCAGATGTGGAAGGGTTGAGAGGAGCTATTGAGGATGGGTTTCCTATTTAGATTTTATTCTACTCTTCCATTGCTGAGAGTGCCTGCTCATGTGCAATACTGCATGAACAATGATTAAATTATTTGGGTGAATCTTATAATAAACAACGTAAGGAAATGTATCTGTAAATGCTTTTCTAATACCTCTAAATTTATCTTCACACTACTCAGGAAACTTACTTATTTCCTTAAATCTTTCATCTAAGGCATCTAAAAAAGCATCGCCTAAACCAAACTTTCTGTCTTCATACCATTGGTAGATTTCTTCGATGTCTTGGGAGGCAAGAGTTAGTGGTTCAACAGTAAACATTAAGCTGATTTCTTGTTTTGTAAACGAGATTTTAAACTGCTCCAACTTTCTGTGTGGGTTGGGTTTTGTTCATAGTAATCCAATCTTAAAGTTAGAATTTCCTTTTCTTCCTCAGTTACATCTGAGCTTTCAAGGTATTCTTTCATCATAGCGTGGACAACGCGAAGAAACTTCTCATCTTTAACATTGTCGATGAAACTATGCAGGTTATTTCTTATTTCTGAGTTACTCATAGCAACAAATTTAAATAAATATACAACACATAGACATCAAATCAAAGAAAAGGTTTACATAAAAAGGGACAGACACCAATTTCCTCAAATCTTTCAACCAATATACGCCCCCATTTTTTTACGCATAACTCATGTCATGGAAACGCTAACTTAACAATACTGATGCTGCAACGCGATGGCCAACGAAGCACGAGTATCCGATAAAAATGTGGGGAGCAAAACTGCAAAATTCAACCAGTATTAAAGTAGAAGCATATCTTTACAGGAGGCTTGGCATTAATTTATTTTAAGCCAGATTCTATCTGGCTCTGCGTGAAGACCTGTAACTGCAAAACAACAAGGGGTTTAGATGCGGGAAATTAAAAAGAAAAATCATCGAAAAAAGGAAAAGACAAGTATTCACTTTCATGATTTTCAACAAATTTTAAAACAGCCTTTTTGTCGTTTTTTCGCATGCTTTCAATGGCTATTTCTAGAGTAGAAATTTCTCGCGCAAGCTTATATCTATGACGATACAAATTGGCATTGGCTTTTCGCCAGCCATCTTCAACATATAGATAAATGTTGAAATAACGAGGGTGGGCAACTTTCTCATGCAACTGAATTTTGAGTTGCTCAACTTGTTCTCTTAAAAAATGGGTGTAATTTTTTAATTTCTGCCTATCCATGGAAGTGATATGCGCTGCATCTTTATTAAGGTATTGTATTTCGAACTGAAGCAATATATAAATATCCTTCTCTTCATACGCTTTAGTTAACTGCTTCATCAAATCTTCCTTTTTAAGCTTTTCATCATCATCTTGCTCCAAATCGGGATGCAACAATTTCACCAAATTTCTATAAATCGATTTTATGTCTTTCTCTTGCAAATTGCGAGCTTCTTTTTCTTTAGCTTCCTTTTCTAATTGTTTCTTTGATTTCTTGGAAGGATTTTTATTAAAATGTTGTTCTCGCTCTCTATTAATTTGCTCTTGTTCATCCAATTGCGCATGAATTTTTCGTTGCACCTCGGCTGGATCTCCAGAAAAATCAACGTCATCTAAATTAATATTGTAGCCCTTACTTCTAAAATAATTCTCCATTTGCATTTTCTCCATGTGGACCATTACTTGCTTCATTTCCTGCTCTTCTTCTTCATGTGCAACTTGAGAATAAATTTCTTTTAGCTCTTCATCTTCAATTTTTTCTTCAAAATTTATTTCATCGAACAAAGAAATTAATACCCCTTCAATTCGGCTTTTTTGATTTTTAGAAAATTTTAGTTCTTTAAGGTTTTTGTGCAATGCTTTTATTAACGAAGTCTTTAGAGCCTTCTCGTTATTTACTAAAGGTAAAACAACATCACTATAGCGTTGCAAAACCACATCTAACTCTTGCTGCACCAAGTCGATTTCTTCTTGCACTTGGCTTACTTGATTCACTAGTTTTTTAAACTCTTTCTCTTCTTTCCCTAACTTTTCTTTGCTTTTATTGATTACCTGTAAAAAGTTCATTGTCTTCCGTATAATGTCTTAATGTATATTCTGCTTATCCAACTGTTTCCAGTATAACTGTGCATTTTGATTGTGCTCTCTTAAAGTACGTGCGAAATTATGTTTAAATGAACCATCACCCGACGCACACATAAAAATGTAATCGTGCTTTTCGGCATTCAACACAGCATCAATCGCACCTTGCGCAGGGAGATAGATTGGTCCGGGAGGTAAGCCAGTATTTCTATAAGTATTGTAAGGAGAATTAATCGCTAAAATATCATGCGTTACCCTTTTGATGGTGAAATCTCCTGAGGCGTAAACCGCTGTTGGGTCACTTTGTAATGGCATTCCTGTGCGCAAACGATTTAAATACAAACCAGCAATAACTGGCCATTCTTCAGTTCTTTTACTTTGTTCGGCCATAACAATAGAGGCTAATACAGACGCTTCAGATTGAGTTAAGCCTTGTTTCTTTGCTTTTGCTTTGCGCTCGGCCGTCCAGAATTTCTTGTATTCTTTAGCCATTCTTTTAATGAATTTATCGGCGCCGGTGTTCCAAAACATTTTGTATTTATTGGGTAAAAACAACACCAAAGCATTTTCAGAATTGAGTCCGAAAGTCGCCATGTATTTGTCATCGTTCAACAAATCCAAAATACTGTCTTTGCCAGCTTCAATTTGTTTCGACACCCTTTCTGCCAATTCATCTTTGGTTCTAATGGAATGAAAATCAACTGAAACCTCATCAATCTTGCCCGAACGGAAATACACAATTAAGTCGTTGTAGCCCATTTCTTCTGTAATCGTGTAACGACCTTCATACACATTAGTTGGAAGATTTTTAAAGTCGGCCAGCTTTTTAAAAACCCACATATTTTCTACCACCTTGCTCTCTTCTAACTGTTGCATTAGTTGCTCATAACCTTCGCCAGTGCGCACATAAATCACCAAGGGCTTCTCGTTAAATTCAATTTTCTTATTGATTACGCCAAACCAAACGTAAGCCCCTGCTGCGATTGCCACAATGGCCAACACCATAAAAATGCGCACTAACTTCTTCATATTATTCTATATCGAATTTCGGATTTATCAACTGATACATATTTTCATCTTTCCAACCATCGTAGGTTTTTAACCACGATTTTTTGTTGCCCACACAAATAAAACCCACCTTTTCAAAAAGCTTAATACTTCTTTCATTATCGGTAGTGATATTGCAAAAAAGTTGTTTCAACTGCAAGTGCGTAAAGCTATAATCTATTAAAATTTTCAAGGCTTCTGTAGCATACCCTTTCCCTTGCTCTTTATTGTCGGCGATTAAAATACCAACCCCAGCGCGCATATTAAAAGGATCGAACTCAAATAAATCTAAGAGTCCGATAGGTTTTATTCCATCCACCTCTATCACCATGCGCAACTGCTTTGCCTCGTAAATATCTTGGTGGGCACTGTCTAAGTACTTATTCAAAACATGTTTAGAATAAGGCGCCATAGTGTTACTCAACACCCAATACTGCGTGTCGTTCTCCCAAGAAAAAAGAATATTAATGTCGGCAGGCTCAATAGCCCTTAAACTGATGTTTCCACTTTTTAAACTCATGCGCGTCGCATTAAACCAGCAGAAGAGTGAATGCACTCATTCACTTCGAACACTGAATATTTATCCATAGATAAAACTCCCCCCTTCAAATCATCTTCTAAATGCAAATGGTAAATCTCTTCCACTAATCCTTGCTCTTGTAGCTTTGGAAACAAATCGAAAATCAACTGCACATCACTGGTATTGGTATGGTAAATTTCGTTGCAAAAATCTTTAATTGGCGATAAACAGGTAGCAATACCAATATCTACACGAGGGTAAGCACTCACTATAGTGCGAATTATTTTGAGTAAATCGTTTTGTGTTACCAGCAATGGCAACTTCAATTTAACGAATAAAGTCTTGATGTTTTTAAAGCGCAAAAAACGAAGGTTTTGCTCCATGCTGCCGTCGAGTGACGGACCTTTAGTGCTCAAAGAAAAAATCTTACCGTTGATACTTAAAACCAAATGAGGAGGAACCGTTGTAGCGTTCACAATGTGTAAATAAATTCCATCGTTGAGGAATTCATCATGCGTTAACGAATGAATATTATTTATGGTGAATATCGACATCTATTTCCCCTTTAAAAACCATTTTTGCCGGACCCTCTAAACATACATTTTTATACCCTCTCCCCTCACTCTCAAAACTCACACTCAATCTTCCTCCCATTGCTTTCACTGGAAAAGAATTCTGTTGAATTTTTCCTGCTTGAGCCGCCGCTAAAACTGCTGCTGTAACTCCCGTTCCGCAAGCTAAAGTTTCTTCCTCACAACCACGTTCATAAGTCCTAATGTGCAATATACCATTAATTATTTCTACGAAGTTAACGTTGGTTCCTTTTTCTTTAAAGCGGTCAGAATATCTAATTTTTTTTGCTTCATCTGCAACATTGAAATTCGCCAAATCATTAACAAAAACAACATAGTGAGGTGAGCCAGTATTTAAATAAGAGTAGTTTGAACCGGCTTCAATTTCAGGAACATCTATCATTTGCAATTTCACCCAATAGGCATCACCCACTTTACTTAATTCTGCTTCATGATCTCCATCTACTGCTAAGAACAAATACTTTTCTTTTACCAATCCTATTTCATTGGCAAAAGCAGTGATACATCGGCCGCCATTACCACACATAGAACTTTCATTTCCATCAGAATTGTAATATACCATCTCAAAATCGTAGCCCTTTTTGTTTCTCAACAACATTAACCCATCTGCCCCAATTCCAAATCTTCTATCGCATAAAAACTTTACCAACGCATTGTTTTTAATATCGAATTTCTCGTATCTATCGTCAATTAAAACGAAGTCGTTTCCTGCTCCTTGTAACTTATAAAACTGTAGCGTGTCCATTGTTTTTTGTTGAGTCTTCGAAGTTAAAAATTTTTAACACACTACTGGTATATGATTTTTTAAAAAAAGACGTTATTTTTGAAACACTAATCTTAAAAAATTTAATTATGAATATTAAAAAGATAAGCTCAACATTTTTAGTGGCACTCGCAGGTGGCTCTATCGCAGCGGGAACCACACTTTATTTCACCAAACAAAACAATAGCGCTTTTAGCGATAACCCCACCAAATTTAATTTAGTAAGTAATCTTCCAACCAACGCAGAAAATGTTGATTTAACCATTGCTGCAGAAGCTACCCTAAACTCGGTAGTACATATTAAAACAGTTAGCAAGCAGGAGGTTCAACAGGGCTTCGATCCCTTTCAGGATTTCTTTTTCGGACAACCTCAATTTCAACAACCCAAACATAGAGATGTATCGGCCAGCGGTTCGGGTGTTATTATTTCTACCGATGGTTACATTGCAACCAACAATCACGTGGTTGAAGGCGCTACAGAAATTGAAGTAACTTTAAACGACAACAAATCATACAAAGCAGAGATTATTGGTACCGACCCTACCACCGACTTAGCATTAATTAAAGTGGATGCCAAAGATTTGAGTTCGGTATTGTATGGTAATTCAGATGATGTGAAAGTGGGACAATGGGTATTGGCCGTAGGAAACCCGTTCAACCTTACCTCTACTGTAACAGCAGGGATAGTAAGCGCCAAAGGAAGAAACATTCATATTTTACAAGACAAATATGCTATTGAATCATTCATTCAAACAGATGCTGCTGTGAATCCGGGCAACAGCGGAGGCGCCTTGGTAAATACTAGAGGTGAATTAATTGGAATCAATACTGCAATTGCCTCTAGCACCGGTTCTTATGCTGGCTATTCTTTTGCTATTCCTGCCAACATCGTTAAAAAAATCACCACAGATTTACTGAAATATGGTAAAGTACAAAGAGGTTTATTGGGTGTTTCTATTCGCGATATCGACCAAAAACTAAGTGAAGAGAAAAGTTTAGCCAATGTGCAAGGAGTATATTTAGCCGAAGCTTTTGAAGGAAGCGCTGCACAAGCAGCTGGCTTAAAAGAAGGCGATGTGATCACCAAAGTGGGCAACATTAAAATCACCAAATCGGCCGAATTGCAAGAACAAGTTTCGTTATTTCGTCCTGGCGATAAAGTAAACATCACCTTTTTAAGAGATGGCAAAGAAAAAACAGCAGAAGTCACTTTAAAAAGCACCAACGGAAATACCGAGCTTGCCGCTACAGAAGAATCTGTGTTGGGCGCTACACTAGGAAAACCTTCAAATGATGAATTAAAAAAATTGGGAATCACCAACGGAGTAAAAATTACTGCTCTTGCTGCCGGAAAACTTCGCGCACAAGGTATCCAAGAAGGATTCATCATTACCAGCATCGACAATCAAGCTGTTAAATCTACCGAGCAAGTAGCAGAAAAACTGAAAACAAAAAAAGGAGGAATTCTCATTGAGGGTGTTTATCCTAATGGCATGAGAGCTTATTTTGGCTTCGGCTTGTAACAAATTCTAAATAGAAAAATCTCACGTTAGTGAGGCGAAAAAGCTGAGATTCTTTGAGGCAATTCAAAGAATCTTAGTATTTTCGCCGTAGCGTAAATTTTATGTTAAATTAATATTAGCTTAACAAACTAAGCCACTTTAATTAAGTATGTTTGTCGCTCTTAAAACAGAATAAAAGCAAGAACAATTTATACAAATTCAACCTTTATGAGCAACAACAATTCTAAAGTCGACACATTAAAGTCGCTTTTCGCTTCAGGAACTATCGTTATAGCATTAGCTGTAGCATACCTCATTTACATTTATGTATTGGGTAACGGAGCAAACTTCGAAGACAACAACAATGAAAACCATCCTATCAACATTTTAGGAACCATTCATAAAGGTGGTATTGCCATCGTTCCTATTTTGATCGCGATTAACCTTATTGTAATCGCTTTCTCAGTAGAAAGAGGTATAACTATAGCTAAAGCAAAAGGGAAAGGAAGAATTACTTCTTTTGTCAAAAATGTTAGACGCCTATTGAATTCTAATGAATTAAATTCGGCAATAGCTGAATGCGACAGACAAAAAGGCTCTTTGGCTGCTGTAGTTAGATCTGGTTTGGAGAAATACCAAACAGTAGAAAAAGATGCTGCTTTAAATACTGAACAAAAAATTGAATCTGTTCAAAAAGAATTGGAAGAGGCTACTGCTCTTGAATTACCTATGCTATCTAAAAACTTAGTTATTTTATCTACTTGTGCTTCTATCGCTACTTTGGTGGGATTGATTGGTACTGTATTCGGCATGATTAAAGCATTCTCAGCTCTTGCTCAAGCAGGTTCTCCTGATACTGTAGCTTTAGCAACTGGTATCTCTGAGGCATTGGTAAATACAGCTTTGGGTATTATCGGTTCTGCGCTAGCCATCATCATGTACAACTACTACACCACTAAAATTGATGCTATTACTTACGGTATGGACGAAGCTGGTTTCAGCATCGTAAAAACCATCTCGATTAAAGGAGATAAATAATAGTAATTCAATCATTCAAAGTAATCAACAATGCCAAAAATTAAAATACCTAGAGGCAATCCTTCGTTGGACATGACACCCATGGTGGATTTGGCCTTCTTGCTGGTGACTTTCTTTATGCTTACCGCTAGCTTTCGTACCGATGAAGCGGTTATTGTTGACGTTCCTTCTTCTGTTTCTGATAAATTACTGCCCGACACCAATATCATGCAAATCACATTGGATACTGCTGGTAGAGTTTTTTACAATATTGATGGTGCCGAAGTTCGCAGAAATACTTTACTTGAAATTGGGAAAAAGTACAAGCTCTCTTTCAATGAAGACGAAGTAAAAGAATTTGAATTGATGAAACATTACGGACATCCAATTGCCCGACTTAAGGAATACCTAAACGCTAGTAAAAACGAAAGAGGTAGAATGGATAAAGAAGCTTTGGGTATTCCTGCAGATTCTATTGGCAATCAATTGGGCGACTGGATATCTTACGGCCGATTAGCAGCCTATAACAAATCGAGAGAATCTAAGTTGAGATATGCTATAAAAGCCGACGGCAGAACAGATTATAAAGTGGTGAAGAAAGTGTTCAACACCTTTGAAAAATACAACATTTATACTTTCAGCTTAATTACTAACCTGGAACAAGAATAATAAAAAATGGCTGAGTTAAACACAGACGATTCGGGTAAGAGTGGTAAGCATTCGAAGAAACGCGCCAAAAAATCATCTACAAAGGTGGATATGACCCCTATGGTGGATTTGGCTTTCCTTCTCCTTACCTTCTTTGTGCTTACCGCTACTTTTGGTAAACCCAAAACCATGCAATTGAACCTGCCGGTAAAATCAGATGAAACCCAAAAAAGAAAAGTAAAAGACGAAACTGCTATGACAGTTTTACTCACCGATAATAGCGATTCTATTTACTATTACATGGGTATTTTCGACGAAAAAACCACTAAATTTTTGGTGACCAACTACGCTAAAGATGGTGTTAGAAAAATATTATTAGATAAAAATAAAGATGTTATTGCTAAGGTAAATGAGATAAAAAACAATTACAAAAACGGACTCATCAATGATTCTGTGCTTAAAAAAGAAACGCAAAACGCACAGGGTGACATCAACGCATTATCGGTAATTGTTAAAACAGAAGACAAAACCAAGTACAGGAACATTGTAGATATCATGGATGAATTGAACATCTCTGATATTGCTAAATTCTCTATTGGAGAAATTACCAAGCGCGAACAAGATTTATTAAAAACACTTAATTTATAAACCATGGAACAAAACAATATGTTTGTTCCTGAGTGGGACAGCGCAGTAAACGACGAAAGAAACGAGATTGTTTTTGAAAACAAGAACAAGCAATACGGTGCTTTCGTTCTTAGAAAAGATTACAATAAAAATATTCTATTTGCTTTTATAGTAACTGCACTTACGATCACGGCTTTCACGTTAATTCCTTTAATTCAAATTTGGATGAAGCCCACGGTTAAAGTATTCAAAAGTAAACCTGTTACTGTTGAAGTTAAAATTGAAGAAATTCCTCAAGAGGAACAAGAAGAAAAGCCTGTTGAGATTGAAACGCCTAAGATTGCTACAATTCAAGCCACCGAATTGGCGCCAAGTAAAGAAGCCGAGGAGCCTACTCAAACAAATTTTGAAGGTCAGAATTTTGGTAAAAATACTGTAGAAGGAAGTGATGATCCTTTATGGGAAAACAATGATCAATCTAATGAAAACCTAACAGGTAAAAGCGAAAGTAAAAAGGGACCTTCATTATCTAGAGCTCCTGTTTTTCCGGGCGACTTAGAGGCAGTATTGACAAACTTACTAGAATATCCAGAATACGAATACAACAACAGTATTCAAGGTCAGGTAATGGTTAGTTTCACAGTAAATGCTCAAGGTAAAGTGACCAATGCAAAAGTTATAAAATCATTGAGTCCGGGCTGTGATAAAGCCGCTCTAAAAGCCATTACTTCACTTCCCAAATTCAAACCAGCGTTGCAAAACGGCAATCCAACTAGCTTCCCAATAGTAGTTCCTGTTGCGTTTAACATAACCGAGTAATCATACTTATTGTGAAAAAGATTCTATCTTATTTCAACTTATTCATGATTGCTTTTTATGGCTTAAGCGCTTGCACACTATTTTTCGATGATTCTGCAATTGTTTGGCTGGTACATCCTAACAGAACCATCATTGCTTCTACTCTGCTGCTGTATGCCGCATTTAAGGGTTATAGATTTTATAAAGAAAGAAAAACTACGATGCATAATGAACAAACTTAATTTACATATCGCTTGCACCTTTGGATTGGCACTTTTTGGCTTAAGTTCTTGCGATAACAGCACTAAAAAATATACCGATACTGCCACAGCAGGCAACATTCACATAGCGGTGGATGATTCTTACACTTCAATTATTGAAGGTGAAATTTACGCTTTTCAATCTTTCTATGCTAAGGCTAAAATTAATGCACATTACCTTCAAGAAGGAGATGCGTTGAAAATGTTTTTGCAAGATTCGGCCCGAATCATCATTCTTAACAGAGAATTAAACAAAGATGAATTGGCTATGTTTGAAGAAAGAAATCTAAAACCTACAGTCACCAAAATAGCTTATGATGGTGTAGCGATTATTGTTCATCCAAACAACAAAGACACTAATCTTACCCTGTCTCAACTGCAAAAAATATTTTCGGGAGAAAGTAAAAAATGGTCGCAGTTGAATAGCAAATCGAACTTAGGAGACATCAAAATAATTCTCGACAACAAAGCATCTTCCAACGGAAGATTAATGAAAGAAAGATTTTTAAAATCGAATAATTTCCCTCCCAATTGCTACGCTGCGCATTCTAATAGTGAAGTAGTTCAATACGTTAGCAAACATCAAGAAGCCATAGGAATTATTGGCGCCAATTGGATTAGCGATAAAGACGATACTTTGGCACTAAGTTTTCTAAAGAAAACAAATGTTGTAGCTTTGTGCGACGAAAAGGGCGAAAACAAAAACGAGTTTTTTAAACCTTATCAAGCATACATCAAACTGAAACAGTATCCTTTGTACCGAACAATTTACATCATAAGCAGAGAAGCAAGAGCC